>JAYVIY010000074.1:0-1932 GCA_043769795.1 Pseudobdellovibrio sp.
AAGTTATCATCCGTGGCGTTGAGATTAGAAACATTACTTCCCCAGATGCCGGCTTTAAACTGCGGATGCAGATTTGCAACGAATGAGGCATTCATCGCCGGATTGTTGTCGCTATAAGAAAGCCCTTTTACAATGTAGTGCGACCAGAGCATGGCATCACCCGAAACCAGATTCCGGGTTTTATCGCGCTCTTTATCTTGGGCTAAACAGTAAGTGGTTAAAGCTACGTACGTCAGCAAAAAGAGAAAACATTTCATATGACTATGTTAGATTATTTGTATGAACCTGCAATCGGCAGCTAGACCTAAGGCCTCGCTATTGATATAGTCTCGCAATGAACTTCGATCTGAAAAATTCAATTTACGATTATCCGATCACCGCATTTGATACTGAAACAAGCGGCGCTTACCCGCTGGATGCCGAAGTTATCGAATTAGGAGCCGTAAAATGGTTCAAAGGTGAGATCATTGGAAAATTTCAAACTCTGCTGAAACCTTCGAAGGAATTGCAGCCCGATAATATACGTATTCATGGAATTACAAATGAAATGGTTTATTCAGCACCGTTAATGAGCGGCGAAATTGCAAAATTTTGCGATTTTATCGATAATTCTGTTTTGCTCGCTCACCATGCTCCATTTGATCTGGGTTTTATGGCCGTTGCGATTGAAAAAAACGGATTGAGATTTCCGACAAATCTGAATTTATGCTCAAGTTTACTTTCGCGGGCGCTCCTTACTACGACCAATCATAAACTTCAGACGTTGATCAAAGAATTGGGACTCATTGGCGGCGAAGCACATCGTGCTTATGATGATTCTTACGCTTGCCTGCAGGTGCTTTTTAAAAGTCTCGAAAAACTGACGGATAATTTAATTCTCGAAAGAGTCTTGGAAGTTCAGAATAAAGACCTCAGTTGGAAGAATTATTCGGTTTTTACTTCGCAAAACGTAAAAATCGTAGCGCTGGCAAAGGCCATTGAAGCTCAACGCTCAATCAGTATTGTCTACGAAGGTGGGCAGACAAAAAATAAGACTCGGCCGATCAAACCCATAGGGCTGGTGCGAAACCCTGACGGCGACTATATACAGGCCGAATGCGGTCTTGATTTTCAACGAAAGCGCTTTTATCTCGAAAAAATCAAGGACGTCGAGCTTTTTTAGTTTTCGTCTTCTGAGAACTCAGTAATCACTACGGTTTTTTCTGAATTTATTTTATTCATTTTAATTTTGATTTCTTCAGCCAGTAATTCAAGATGTTTGAAATCGTCATTTGTTCTTAGCGTCAGCGCGGCCCCGTTTTTGGTAAGACCTTTTCCTTCTAAAATTTCACTGAGGAACCTTTCAAATGCATAGAGGGGGCCCGCGATCCGGTGCGAAATCAACTTTCCCACTGTAAACAGAATGATGCTGAACATAACGGAGAGCAAAACAAAGGTCATCAAGAATGGTTTAGTAAATTTATCAATTAGTACATAGTTGTTTCCTACGAGTTCCTGGAGCGTAACTTTGAGGTAGGTATATGAAAACACCGCACTGATTAAAGTCAGGAATAAGCCGGTAACCGAAAAAAAAATTGAATATTTTATCTGAAATTTTTTATTTACCCAAAATGTTTTTCGGTCATTCTGATCTGGCCAGAGTTGTTCACTGTGCTTAATAAGAAAATAGATCATAAGGATATAGCCAATCCATTGAATGACATCAGCAACATTCCAGATCGGCGAATTCCACTCGTTTATTTTGACCGCAATAAAATCAATGACATAGCCGTAAAATATGCGATCCAGCACGTTACCGATGATGCCACCCACAAGTATGGTGAGACTCACCCGTAGATTGAGGAGCTTTTTCGGAATTAAGTACTGAACCAGAGCAAAGAGACAGAGAATAAAAATTCCACTGGTTGAAAGCGTCACAATTCGCAGAACGGC
>JAYVIY010000075.1:0-5304 GCA_043769795.1 Pseudobdellovibrio sp.
CAACCAGGTGGTTCCGTTCAGGATGAAAAAGTTATAGAGGCCGCAAAAATAAATGGAATCAGCATGCTACTGACAAATAGAAGACATTTTAAACACTGAATTATTAGGGAAGTATGTATTTGGAAAAGAACTTAGAAAAAAAATGGTTGCTCAAATCAGAAAACCGGATTCTGGGCCCCTATAATTTTGATCAGGTAATTGACTTAATACGTAAGAAGCAGATCTCAATTATTGACGAGATTCGTGATCCTGAAACACGTTGGCTCTATATTAGAGAGAATCCCCAGTTCAAAGTCGTCGTCGATGAAATGCGCTCCGAAATTGATGCCCGCACTGAAGGAACGAAAACATTTCAAAGCAGTGCTTCAAAATCGTTGGAAGAGATCCAGAAAACGAAAACCGATGTTAATCAGTTCACCGATATAGAAATAGAGCCTACAGATATTACCGCAACCAGCGAAGTTCTACTTAATCCGATAACGACATCGACGCAGAAATCCACTGAAAAAGCAAAAGTTTATGGGGTCTATAATGATACGGCTGTCGAGAAGAAACTGACCTTGTTTTCTTCTCGAATATTAATTGGTACGGTCTTGAGTACGGTTATTATTCTGTCATCTTTTTTCGGATATATTTACTACCAGAAAAGAAATGTGCAGCGCCAGGAAGAAGAATGGGCTTTACAGATCAAAAAATACAAATATCTCGGGTTATATCAGAAGGCAGTAGACGTATTTTCGAAGTTACCGGCGGCAAATCAGAAGAAAATGATACCGGACCTCCTCGAGATTTATCCTCTGCTCGAAACAACTGGATTAGTTAATCAGGACGATCTGAAAGCTCTCAAAACAGAATCAGGACTATCGCAGGAGCAAAGAGCAAATTTAGAAATAATTAATTTCTGGATTTCAATGCAACAGCAGAATTACGGGCAGGCCCAGGAGTTTCTGATAAAAGCTACTGCTGTTCAACCGACCTCTCTGCTGATTAGAGAAAACGAGGCGCTCCTGTATCTTAAAAAAGGGCAATTTTTGGATTCGTTTACGCTCTTTAAAAAAATATTCAACCAAGAGAGAAATGGACGCTATTTGCTCGGAATGGTACAGGCTTTTTTCGGTCTGACATCTGCGGAAAGAAAATCCTTCAAGAAAGAATTACTCTCAAACTTAGAAAAATACACAACTGTCTATTACGATTTTAAGAAAGAGCTTTTACTGGCGCAGATTTTACTGGCGCAGGAACTTGACGAGAACGTATTGTTTAAAGTTTCTAAGAATCAATTTTTTAATACCCCATGCCAGCTTTCGACTAAATTCATCAAACCTATTCTTCTCGCCAAAGGCACCTATGCGTGGACTGAACTAAATGAAATAAAGACTAATGTTCATAAATTGCTTTCCGGTGACGAGTTTATCTTATTTCAGGTCCACGATTACCTTGAATCAAATCAGGTCAGCACAGCAACCGAGTACGTAGCCAACAATATTTCAAGAATCGCAAATGCCGCAGTTCGTGAGCAAATTAACTTACTCCTTTACAATGCTCAGAAGCGAAATACCGAACTGCTGGCGCTCGAAAAGACCAATCAACTTGATATGAATTCAGAACTGAACCATTTGTTGCTGGCTTTGAACAAGCTGGAAAAAAATCCGAATTTAAGTCTTTCAACTCATCAGCAATTTTTGATATCCCATCAACAGGTTTTTTATAAAGAATGGATTGATCTTGAGCTATTGATTGCTAAGAACTCAGTTCCTGAGCTCAAAACATTTGTGAAAGACCATTTTGTAACTGTTCAGAATTTTGCACCGTTATTTGTGGCAAAGAATTTGGTCAACTGATGCGTAAAATTCCCTGGATATTATTTTTGCTACTGACGGGTTGTAGTGCGGGTCATAAACCGCAAAATATCGAGGTTGTCGAAATCCGAACGATTGCAAAGGAAGTTCAGATTCCGAAATCCCTGATGTCTGAGTTAGTGAAGGAAATTGTAAATGATTCCAAAGCGTTTACGCCGGTTTATTTGTTTATGCCTTTGCAGGTTCGATTTACCGAATTCAACGAAGGCGTATTAAGAAAACCTATAATGCAATATAATTTTCCGAAAGGCGGCGGACGAATAGATCTGCAGGATATTGTTTCCGGTACCGGTAGTTTCTACCTCAGCTTTCCAGCCGAACAGTTTGATGAAAATTACGAGTTTCTTCATCTCTACTACATCAGCAATAGCCCGGTAAAAAATATTTCCAATGAAAACTTCGGCTTGGGTTGCGGAAAAATGATCGACCTCCAGAAGAGTTTCAGTAAATTGCAGAAGCCCGATTTCTTAAAACTGAATACCAGCGACCAACGCTACCTGTTCGTAACGGCGGGCCTGTATGTTTTTGTTTTTAAAAAATCGTCTCAGATTTTTATGGCTCAGCTCAGCGTTTCCGATTCTAGATACAGCAAAGAACTTTGCTTGGAGGCAAAACTCTGATGTCAACCGAAACTAAAACTTCAGTTAAGTTACTTAACGATAAAGACAATATCAGCGACCGCTCATTTCTTGTGAAAGATAAAGTTAAAGGAATGGGAAAAAACGGCAGGGCGTTTCTCAGTTTACTAATCGGTGATAAGACCGGCCACATTGATGCCCGTGTCTGGGATCGCGTTGAAGAAATTTCCGAAATTTTTGAAATCGGGGATGTGGTGTCGTTGAAAGGTCAGGTGCAGGTCTATCTTGGACGAAAGCAGATCATTGTTCACAAAATTGAAAAGCCCGATCAAACGCAGTTCAATAAGGCCGATTTTTCTCTCGATGATGTTCAGCTTGACGTTCACAACTTGTTCTCTGAATTGATAACCATAACCAACGAAGTTCAGGCGCCGCAAATTCGGCAGTTAATTCTGGACTGCTTGCAGGACGATGAAATTAAGCCATTGCTTCTTAAGGCTCCCGCTGCGAAATCCATTCACCATTCAAAAAGAGGCGGATTGCTCGAGCACATCGTTTCGATCTGCAAAGTAATGAAAATGATGGCGGCACACTACAATTATCTTAACTATGATTTGCTGGTTTTCGGTGCGATTTTTCACGATCTCGGAAAAGTCTGGGAGCTTGAGATCATCCGGGAGCAGATTCAGTATTCTCATAAAGGCCGTCTTCTCGGTCATATGCAACTGGGCTGCGAATTAATTGATAAAAAATCACAACGTATTCTGGGTTTTCCCGAGGACCTGCGCGAAATTCTGAAACATATCATTCTTTCTCATCACGGTAAGCTTGAGTATGGTTCTCCGGTACGACCATATATAATGGAAGCATTTGTTGTCGCGTCCATCGATGAACTTGATTCGAAAATGGATACAATGTTCAGCTTCGTTACGAGCGAACGCGAGACCGGAAACCCGTGGTCGCGCTACAGCGAGCACTTCGATCGTTATTTCTATGTTGAAAACCTCAAAGGACGCTGGACCGAATGATCGATTTAATTAAAGCTTACAAAAATTATGATCCGGCCGCCAAATCCTATGCGGAAATATTCTTTCTTTACCCCGGACCGAGAGCCTTGTTCTTTCACCGCGTTGCGCACTTTCTGTATATTTATCAGTTTTATTTTCTCGGACGTCTGGTTGCAGATATTTCCAGAACCATTACGGGTATCGAAATACATCCCGGCGCTAAAATAGGTCAACGTTTGGTCATTGATCACGGTGTCGGGTGTGTCATCGGCGAAACAGCAGAGGTCGGAGATGACTGCATAATTTTTCACGGTGTGACGCTTGGTGGATTGAAATTTGACAACGTAAAAAGGCATCCCACAGTAGGTAACAATGTTCTTATCGGAACCGGTGCAAAAGTTCTGGGACCCATCAATATCGGAAACGGCGCGCGAATTGGTGCCAACGCAGTGGTCATGAAGGACGTAGCTTCAGGAGCCACCATCGTAGCTCCGCAAAGTATCGAAATTTTACAAAAATAACCTGAATTTTTTTCTATTTTTTTCTAGGTATGTGAATGTAAGCGGCCGGATCATCGGGCCAGGCATGTTTCGGGTAACGGGCCCTCAATTCTTTTCTGATTTCAAAATAGCTGATCTTCCAGAAATTTTCTAACTGGCTGGTAATCTGCGTCGGACGGTAATTGGGTGCCAGAAGCTCGATCGTCATTTTAACAGTGCCATTCATTAAGGTTGGATTGGCATTCAAACCGAAAAGATCTTGTATCCGGGCCGAAATTTTCGGAGCTAGTTCAGATTCATAATCGATGCTCACACTCTTTCCGCTGGGAAGCAAAAAATGCCCCGGCAACTGAGCTAGGTCGTACTTAATGTTTTCCGGAGTTGCATAAAGTAATATTTCAAATAGATTCATCTCGAAAAATTCACTCAATGATTTAACCGAGCCCGAGAGCGACGCTAAAACATCCGCGTCGAAAGTTTCAAAATATAAAAAATCGTGTTTGGTCTTTTTCTTCAGAAATTCTAACTTTGTAACATAATTTTTGTAGTGTTCATTAAAATGCAAAAGCGCTGGAAAATTATTTTCAAAATAATCAGCAAAAAGTTCGGGGTTTTTCGCTTCGTCAATAAATGATTTAGCGGCCTCCGAGATAACAAAAAAACCGACAACTTTCTTTTCGATTTTGTAAAGTTTCATTTTTTCGCTGTCGAATTTAACCTCGATGACGAGTTGTGTATTGGAGGAGCTGAATTTTTCAAAGTCAGCAGCAGATAGCCCGATGGCAAAGTCAGACTTGGTCAATGCATCGGTGTGTTCACGGCCCGAAAGTAACATGAAGTAGTCAGCAGACTGGCCGGCCAAAATCTGAGAGAGCTCAACCCCACGCCCTAAACTCGAAATTGCAGTCGTCTTGTCTTTTCGTTTGGCAATTCTCTGAGGAAAATCTTTAAAGAAAACACTGATAAGCTGTTCTCTAAAATTGCTTGTCGTTCGCGAAACAACCTTTATCGCAATTTTTGAAAGTTGCAACTCAACTTTGCGCCCGAGCTCTGTCAATTGCAGATTGTCCAGTTCGGGGTAGTCAGTCAATCGATCAAAATTTGTAGTTTCGAGAAACGCTAAAAGCCGGCTGGCCTCCTTTTGAAATCCGCTCTGAGCTAAGTTAACAAACAACAAACTTCTTTCGATGTCGAGAGGTGCCAGCTGTACCAATCGGCCTTTTTCGGTGTCGATTAAATCCCAGTGCTTTAACTGTTTGAGTGCATGCCTAAATAATTTTTTCGGGCGATCGAGCCAACTGAACTGATCCGGATTATTAATTCCCAAAGAAATTAAAGTCAGACTTTCTTCTAAAAGATC
>JAYVIY010000076.1:0-1926 GCA_043769795.1 Pseudobdellovibrio sp.
TTCGACAATTTTGAACTACTCAAAAAAAGAGAAACTCGAAACTCTGCAGCTTTCCTCATTCGCCGAAAAGTTGATGGAGGTTCGCGAGACCGAATATGAAACCATCAATCGCTTATCTGATCAGCAGGTTTTAATAGAGCTTGAAAAATCAAAAGTGATGTGGAGTCTCGCTGGAAAAGAAGAGTTTTCATTGTCTCCTGAAGAAATTGAAAAAATCGAAAAACGACACAAAAAGAAATTGCCCAAAAGATTTAAAGACAATCCAGCATTTCAATTGTTCGAACAATTGAATAATTTGATCAGCCCCGATGCCCAAGTCAATCCGGAGGAATTAACCTCGTGCGATCAAAGCCGACTAGTCTACGAAAAACAACTGGAAAAAACACCGAGCATCAAAGAACTTTTTCACGTCGATGAAAATAATAATTTCGAAGCTAAATTATCGAGAAAATGTATAGCACATGTAATGAATAAATTTACCCCGCCGAGTGTAGGGTACGCCGATTGCGGCGGTACTTCTGGAAATCCTAAAATTTCGGGAGCGAAACCCTGCGCGACTGAGAAACTTGTTAATCTCACTTATAACTCGTATATGAATGTAATGGATTGCCTAAGTCTCGATCCAAAATTCTTGGTTTCAAAACTAGAATTTGAAAGTGGTTTTTTAAATAACTCCGTCAATTTAAACAAATTTCTAGGATTGGGGCAACTCACTCGTGCCGGAATCAGCGAAGTCAATAAACAGTATGAATACTACCTACAGGAAGTAGAAAAAGCCGCAGTTTCAAAGCCTTCGTGCGCCGTATTGATGCAACACAAATCGCTTTTGACGAGAGCGACTGAAATGAGCGAACAAAAGTGTTCGATGATTGGTTTGCCAGAGAACCCGTTGAGAAATTTTTTCTACCTGACTGTGCTGAACAAAATCAATCTGCAAAAACTTGAAGACGCTTTCAACAACAACCATGTGTCTGAAAAGCTAGCGCGCCTTGGAATAAAAAATCCGGACGCCGAATATTTTAAAACAATGCTGTCTCTGGCCGCATTGAATATTGGCGTACCCACTACAGTTAATATATTTGTAGACTATCTCGATAAACGAATTGAAAAAAAACTTTCTTTGACCACCGATGATTTCGATTTCGGATATTCAAGAGATTCAGTGAATCTGGCTCGGGATTATGTGATGTCATCGTTCATCGGCCCCAAAGACACGACTGAACTCAAACTTGAAAAAGCCAAAAAGAGAAAAGAATTTCCACGTCTTTGGGCCTCTTCTTTCACGAAGCCATTTCCGGAGCATCTTGCACTTCGAGCTAATACTTACGATGGGACATCATCAAGCTATTCGGTTCTGGGGTTTCCGGGATATATGAATTTAATTGCCGAGAGAAATGCGTCGCTTCGAATGACATTTGAAAAGTCAGATCTAGATCCGAATTTGTGTTCGGATCCTAATTTTCTTAAAATCAACTAACCTTGTCGTTGCCTTTTATCTACTGCCAGTGCCGCTTCGCGGATAACTTCACTCATTGTTGGATGCGAATGAAAACTCCGTGCCAAATCTTCACTGGATCCGCCGAACTCCATCGCAATGACGATTTCACCGAGAAGTTCTGATGAACCGGCACCAACAATATGGCCACCGATGATCCGATCTGTAGCTTTATCAGTAACTATTTTAACAAAGCCTTCAGTTGTACCTTTTGCTTTTGCGCGTCCGTTGGCGGCAAATAAAAATTTCCCTACGGCCGTTTCAATACCGGCATTTTTAGCTTCAACTTCAGTCATTCCGACTGAAGACACTTCAGGGTGGGTGTATATAACTGACGGCACGGTGTTGTAATTTACATGCCCATGGCCGGTAGCAATTATTTCAGCAACGGCAACGCCTTCTTCTTCGGCTTTATGTGCTAACATCGGACC
>JAYVIY010000077.1:0-5289 GCA_043769795.1 Pseudobdellovibrio sp.
GCCAACTTCGGTGCTTATGAAAAAATGGCGATAACCGTTGATGAAGTGATGTTCGCAAAAGAAGACCTTTTGATTTTGTTCGCGGCCGGTAATAGCGGAACTGATAAAAACAAAGATGGTCGAATCGACGCTAACTCAATCGGAACTCCGGGAACTGCAAAGAATGCGTTAACCGTCGGTGCCAGCGAAAACTTACTGTCAGTCGGTGGAATTCAGAGAAAGATTGGAGATCTAAAGCCTGCTCCTGAAAACTGGTCGGTGGCGCCGATTTCCGAATCTAAATTATCTGATGATGTTAACGGAATTGCGATGTTCAGTTCTCGCGGCCCTACCGCTGATGGTCGCATAAAGCCTGATATCGTTTCACCTGGAACTAACATTCTTTCTGTTAGGTCACAGCAACCTAAAGCCGAAGTGCTTTGGGGCGCTTACAATCAGGATTACGTCTATTCAGGCGGTACTTCTATGGCCTGTCCGTTAACAGCAGCAGGAGCCGCGATTGCAAGGCAGTTTCTGATTGAAAAATTGGCGCAAAGCAAGCCTTCAGCCGCATTAGTTAAAGCTTATTTACTGCATACCGCTGCCGAAATGTTTCCAGGGCAATACGGTGAAGTGGGTGAAGCTCACGGACAAGAACTTCTTACTTTAAGACCCAACAATGATGAAGGTTATGGTCGTACTGACCTCGCAAAAGTTGTAAGTCTCGGAGAAAAGTCTTTGATGGTTTACGACTCTCTAGGTGTTGAAACCGGTAAATCAGAAACGAAAACTTTCAAAACTGAAAAAGCCGGACACTTAGTTGTTAATATCGTTTGGACAGACGCGCCGGGTTCGGCTAATGCCAGTAAAGCCTTAGTTAATGATTTAGATCTTGAGGTGATGCTTCCAGATGGAAAAATATTAGCTAATAATGATCAGTTGAATAATCACTCTTTTTTACAAGCTGATGTGAGTGCGGGCGATATAAAAATCACTGTAAAAGGCATCAATGTTCCAATGGGAAAAGCCGGTAAACAGCCATTTGCTCTTGTCGCATCGGTACAATAGTTTAGTCTCGTTACGTCTCTGAATCGTTCTGAAGAACCCTTTTTGTGAAGCTTTTACAAAAAGGGTTTTTTTTTTGCAATGGCTTTGCTGATAAGTGTCAAAAGTGCTATAACTTTTGTGGTTAGCAGTCTACTCAAAAACTACCAGAAAAGGTGGATGAATGTCACAGTTCAAAGTTGGAGATCACGCAGTTTATCCGGGCCACGGAGTTGGCAGGATTCATTCGATTGAATTAAAAGAAATTTTAGGAACTAATCACGAGTTCTATTCGGTACAGATTCTGGAAACCGGAATGAAAATTATGATACCGGCAGCCAATATTCAAAAAATAGGGTTACGTCCCCTTATATCAAAAGAAGAAGCAGTCAAAGTTGTTGAGATTCTTAAAGATAAAGGCGTTAAAATTGATACTCAGACATGGAATCGCCGTTACCGTGACTACATGGAAAAAATCAAAACCGGATCAGTTTTTGAAATTGCTGAGGTTTTGCGCGATCTTTATGTTTTGAAAGTAGATAAAGAATTGAGTTTTGGCGAAAAGAAGATGCTCGATACAGCTAAAAATTTACTTTTAAAAGAGTTGAATTTGGCTCCTGATGTTAAAGACGTCGTCAGCTCTGATGCTGAGATTAAAGCTATTTTCGGCGTTCAATAATAACTGCCAAAATTATCCTAGAAATGCGAGTATAATTATTATATCAAAAAGCCTGGCACCAAGCCGGGCTTTTTGTTTTTAAGGGGATATTCATGGCTTCAGTTTCTTCAGAAATTCGCGTTCGCTTTGCTCCAAGCCCAACGGGTTACCTTCACGTTGGAGGTGCAAGGTCGGCTCTTTTTAACTATCTGTTTGCAAAAAAAAACAAAGGCAAATTCATTCTTCGAATTGAAGACACCGATCAGGCCCGGTCAACCGATGAATCGCTAACTATGATGATTCAAGATTTAAAATGGCTCGGGCTTTTATGGGACGAAGGGCCGCATCCCGAGACTCACGCCGACCTCGGAAATGTCGGCCCCTACAAACAAAGTGAAAGACTCGATATTTACCAGAAATTCGCACAGCAATTGCTCGAAGCGGGTAAAGCCTATTACTGCTTTATGACTGATGAGGAAGTCGAAGCTGAGCGTGAAAAATTTAAAGCGC
Source organism: Pseudobdellovibrio sp. (assembly GCA_043769795.1). Lineage (GTDB taxonomy): Bacteria > Bdellovibrionota > Bdellovibrionia > Bdellovibrionales > Bdellovibrionaceae > Pseudobdellovibrio. The sequence continues at coordinate 2,192 of JAYVIY010000077.1, forward strand.
AGGGGCTGCATTCGCACGTTGAGTCGCCCTATGAAAATTGGGCCTTGAATGATTCACGAGCTCGAATTCAAAAAGGCGACAAGGCCGTTGTCAGATTTAAAACCCGGCAACTGAAAAAAGATTATTTGTTAAACGATCTGATTCGCGGCGAAGTAAAATTTCCGTCTGACATGGTCGGAGATTTTGTTTTGTTGAGATCTGACGGAATGCCTGTCTATAATTTTTGTTGTGTGGTTGATGACTTTGAAATGAATATCTCACATGTCTTGCGGGCCGAAGAGCATTTACCGAATACGCTCCGGCAATTGATGATCTATGAAGGTTTGAATTGGGCTCCGCCGCAGTTCGGTCATATTTCTTTGGTGCTCGACGAAGACCGACAAAAATTATCGAAACGTAAAGGTGCTGTAGCTTGTGACCAATTTAAAGCTGACGGGTATTTACCGGAAGCTTTAATCAATTACCTGGCTTTACTTGGCTGGACACATCCTGAACAAAAGGAAATTTTAAGCCTTCAGGAAATGTGTGATTCGTTTTCTTTGGATCGAGTACACCCGTCAGGAGCTATTTTTGACCGCGTGAAGCTGAAATGGGTTAACGCCCAGCACTTGCGGGCTCTTTCAAATGCGGATATCTATAGAAAAATAGAGCCATTTATAAAGGTCGCAGGAATTCAGTTACCGAGCGACCTGAATTGGCAGATGCAATCCGTTGAGCTTTTTAAACCCTACATGGAAATTCTGTCAGATGCGGTTGCGCTCTATTCTCCTCTTGATGACAACAAATATGAAATTGCAGCAGAAAGTGACGAAACCTTAAAGCTCGATTCAACTAAGGCTGTGCTTACCGAATGGAAATCTTGCGTTGCCGCACACGTCGGTGAAACTTTCACGGAAGCTGATTTTCTGACGATCCAGGATGCGGTAAAAAACAAAACCGGACAAAAGGGTAAGAACCTTTTTTTTCCGATTCGAATTGCTTTAATCGGAAAACCCCATGGCGCCGAACTTAAAATTTTAGTGCCGTTGATGAATAAAACCTCAATTCTTGCGCGAGCAGACAAGGCATTAGCCAGATGCTAAAAATTTATAATACGCTAGGTAAAAAGCTCGAAGAGTTTAAACCTCAGAAGCCCGGTCAGGTATCAATTTACGTTTGTGGTCCCACGGTTTATTCCTACCTGCATGTGGGAAACTTTCGTGGCCCGGTCTTTTTTAATATGGTTAGAAACTGGCTTGAAGCCTTGGACTATAAGGTTGTTTATGCGCTTAACTTCACCGACGTTGAAGACAAAATTCTAAAGCGTGCGATTGAAGAAAATAAAACCGCAACGGAAGTGTCTGAATTTTACATCGACGAATATAAAAAAGACTTTGCGGCCCTCGGTCTTAAAGCTCACGATTACAATCCGAAAGTCACTGAGTACATTCCCGAAATTATTAAAATGATTTCTGAATTGATAGAGAAAAAAAAGGCCTATGTGGCTGCCGGTGACGTGAACTATTCTATCGAAGATTTTAAAGACTACGGAAAACTTTCCGGACGTAAGGTCGACGAACTCAAAGAAGGAGTTCGTATTGATGTGAACGAAAATAAAAAAAGCCCGCTTGATTTTGCATTATGGAAGAGCGCTAAGCTCGGAGAACAACTCAGTTGGAAGTCTCCTTGGGGCGAGGGGCGGCCAGGATGGCACATCGAGTGTTCGGCTATGGTTGAAGCCCTTTTTGCCGACCAGATCGACATTCATGGCGGCGGGCTCGATTTAATGTTTCCGCATCATGAAAATGAAATTGCTCAGAGCGAGGGCTGTTTAGACCACGGCTTCGTTAAATATTGGATGCACTGGAACATGCTGAACTTCAGCGGCAGCAAAATGTCGAAATCAGTAGGTAATGTGGTTACAATGCGCGAGTTTTTAAATGAGCATCACCCGGAAATTTACAAATGGATGATTTTATCGGTTCACTATCGTAGTGTGGCCGACTTTGGCGAAGAGGCCATTGAGCGCGCTATCGCGGGGCTTGCCAAGTTTTATTCGGCGATGGCGATGGCAGAAGCGGTCAAAGCCGGCCCTGAAAAAGTGGTGGAGATTCTCGATGAGAAATTTAAATCTGAACTGGAAGCTGCAACAGCAGCTATTGCAGAAGCTCTCAATGAAGATTTCGGAACCCCTGCTGCGTTCGCAGTTGTTTTTGAAGTTATCCGTAAGTTCAATTCAAGAACTCGCCGCGGTATGAAGCTGACTCCGCAGGTAGCAAGCCAATGTGCACAGTTTCTTCAATTCATGCGTCAATTCGGTTCGTTGCTAAATTTGTTTTTGGAGCCCCCTCAGGATTTTTTGACGGCTCTTGATAATAAGCTTCTGGCAAAAAAAGGGCTTGAGCGCGCTAAAATTGACGCCTTGGTTTTACAACGTAGCCAAGTGCGCGAGGCTAAAGATTTTGCAAAAGCGGATGAACTCAGAAAAGAACTTACTGAATTATCAATTGCGGTCAGCGATACTTCCACTGGCAGTTTCTGGGAAGTCGTTAAATGAAGATTCAACGAACTCAAGGGTTATCATTATTGATTCACGCGATAATAGTGCTTGTGTTTTTTTCAGGAGAGTTAAAAACTCCGGATAAAAAAGTCGAATTGCTTCAGTTTGAAATAAAAGAAACACCTAAGAAAAAAATTTTGGTAAAAGACCTGCGTTCAAACGAAAAAAAAACAGCGGCTAGTGGTTCGCTATTTCTGCCGTCAATGAATTCTCAGAGTTTGCTGGCCTTGGTTGAAAAAAACAGTGGTGAAGCAGCCACGAACACGAAAACCACTTACCAATTTAATGACCAGAAAACTTACGATCCGTCGATTGAAGATGTGTTCGGTGACAATGGAAATCAAAACTGGGAATACAACAGAGAAATTTACAGAAGAATTGATACCAATTTATTGTTTGACTCGATTCTTGCGCAGTACAATCACTTCGGACGGGTCTATGTTCAGTTTACGGTGACTGAGAACGGACTGGTTAACTTCAGCGGATTAAAAACTGATGCAACCGATGCGATATTGAAAGTTCATGTTCTGCGGGCCATTAAAAAATCGCTGTTGCAGCC
>JAYVIY010000078.1:0-28584 GCA_043769795.1 Pseudobdellovibrio sp.
AACTCAACTATTGAGTTAAAAGTGCTTTTCTTGAAAGCTTAATACGTCCGGCGCGATCAACTTCCAGAACTTTCACATCAATAACTTCGCCTTCTTTTAAAACGTCTGTAACTTGACGAACTCTTTCATTCGCAATTTCAGAAATATGCAAAAGACCCTGGGTGTTTGGTAAGATTTCAACGAAGGCACCGAATTCAGCAATCTTCATCACTTTGCCGCTATATGTTTTTCCGACTTCTGCCTCTGCGCAGATCGCTTCGATCATTGCAATGGCTTTTTTAGTCGCTAACGGATCAGCCGAAGCAATGTTAATTGTTCCGTCATCTTGAATTTCGATTTTAACACCGGTTTGTTCGGTAATGCTTCGGATAACTTTACCGCCCGAACCAATAACTTCACGGATTTTATCCGGCTTAATTTTAATGGTTTCAATTCGTGGAGCAAACTCAGAAAGTTGCCCGCGAGGCACTTTCATTACTTTTTCCATCTCATTTACAATATGAATACGACCCTCACGAGCTTGGTTCAATGCCGTTTCCATAACCGCAAAACTAACAGAGTCAATTTTGATATCCATTTGTAGAGCAGTAATACCGGTTGCTGTTCCCGCTACTTTAAAGTCCATATCTCCTAAATGATCTTCATCACCTAAAATGTCAGAAAGAACCGCTACACGGTCGTTTTCTTTAATCAGACCCATCGCGATGCCGGCAACATTGGCTTTAATTTTTACACCGGCATCAAGCAGAGCATGAGTTGCGGCACAAACCGTACCCATAGAACTAGAGCCGTTACTTTCTAAAACTTCGCCGACGATACGAATAGTATATGGAAACTGAACGTGATCAGGAATAACAGCTTTAACAGCACGTTCTGCTAAATTTCCGTGACCGATTTCACGACGACCCTGGCCACCGAAACGGCCCACTTCACCCACAGAGTATGGAGGAAAGTTGTAGTGCAATAAGAATTTCTTTTTGTAACTGCCGTTTAATGCCTCGATTGATTGTTCATCATCAGCAGTACCTAAAGTAACAGTGCCGAGGCATTGAGTTTCACCGCGAGTAAAAAGACCTGAACCATGGGCGCGAGGTAAGATACCCACTTCACAACTGATTCCACGAACGGTTTTCAAATCACGACCGTCAATTCTTGAACCTTTATCAAGAATCATGGCGCGCGCAACTTTGTATTTAACATCTTCAACAATTGTCGAAAGTTCTTTTTCACGCTGTGATTTTAATTTGTCGTCAGTAATAGTTTTTGTGATTGATTCTTTTGCTGCAACTTTTGCCATATCAAAAGCGCTGTAACGATCTTGCTTGATCTTCATCGCCATTGCCTTCTCAATTAATGGCTTTAAGAAATTTTCGGCAGTGGTTTTAAAATCTGCATCGATCTGTGCGGCAACAAATGGGCGTTTTGCAACCGATCCGGTCTTTTCACGCAATTCTTCCTGCATTTGTAACAACGGCATCAATGACTGATGACCGAACTTTAATGCAGCTAAAGCATCAGCCTCTGAAATAAACTGAGCTTCGCCTTCAACCATCAATAAACCGTTTTTAGTTCCAGAAACTAAAATATCCATATCCGACTTGGCTTTTTGCTCAGGAGTTGGGTTTGCAATAAATTGGCCCTCAACGCGACCGACCTGGCAACTGGCAGTTGGTCCGAAGAAAGGAATATCAGAAATATGAAGTGCCGCAGAAGCGCCAAGAGATGCCAAAACATCTAAAGGAAAAGCACCATCCGCGCTGAGAATTGTTGCAACAACCTGAGTATCATTTAAATACCCTTCAGGAAACAATGGTCGGATCGGTCGGTCGATCATTCGCGCGCTGAGTACAGAATCATTTGAAGGTTTTGCTTCACGTTTAAAATAGCCGCCCGGAATCTTTCCGACCGCGTAAAATTTTTCGATATATTCAACTGATAAAGGGAAAAATCCCTGATCGGGCTTTGCTGTCTTACTTGAAACAGCGGTAACGAGTACTGAATTGTTTCCCGAGGTAACAAGTACGGAACCATCGGCCTGTTTTGCTATTCTTCCGGTTTCGATTTTAATTTGCTGACCTGCGATTGTTGTGGTGACTGTGTTTAGCATGTGACTCCTTTAAGATGTCCGAGCTTAGAAAATAAATTGGATTTTAGGTATTGAAAATTCAAAGGCCCTTTGACGGGCCTTCTTTGAAAAATCTGAAACTTTTTACTTACGGATATCAAGTGCCGCAATTAACTTTTCATATCGGCTCTGATTTTTTGACTTCAAGTAATCTAATAATTTACGACGTTGATTCACGCATCGGATAAGACCTTGGCGACCGTGGTGATCTTTTTTATGTGTGCCGAAGTGGCCGGCCATTTCATTGATTCTTGCAGTGAGCAAGGCAACCTGAACTTCCGGAGATCCTGTATCAAGATCTGCAGTTTTGAATTTCTTAAGAATTTCTGATTTTTGTACCTTTGTAACGGCCATTAACGTTCTCCTCATGTTTGATGTTTTAATCCTCGTGTAACGTCATGGCTGACGATACCAAAGACAGAGGTCATTATTTAGCAATCTAGTTAGAAATATTCAAGGTTTTTCAACAGTTAAAGACTCTTTTAATTTTAAACCCTAGCCCCTTTTCAAGGCCTATCAGAGCAAGGATTTTTCCCTTTTCTTCGGGTAAGATCTGAATAACTTCATCAAGTTCAGGATTAAATTTTGTAATCAATTGAGTTCGTAATGGGTGACTTATCTGGCCGTTTTTCATTAAAACAGCATCTTGTCCTTTAATTCTAATCGACTTAATATCTTTCAGAGCTTGATCCATCGGCACTATGATCCTGCCTATATCTTCGGCTCCCATGAGCGCCAAAGAATCAAGAGTGACTGCCTCATCGAGATTATATTTATGTGAAGCTGTTCTCGTAAGGCTTGCCATTGTTGCCCCGCAACCTAAATTCTCACCGAGTTGCTGCACCCAGGAGCGAATGAAGCTTCCCTTTGAGCACTGAAGATGAAACTTATTTGAGTTTCGCTCAGTTACATTCCAGAACTTCATTATCTTTCGCGGCTGCTCGATGGACTCGCCGGCGCGAGCAAACTCGTAGAGTTTTTTGCCGTCAATTTTTTTAGCGGAAAACATTGGTATCGGAAAATCAAAATCTCCGGTTAACGCTAAGGCCGCGTTCTTGATATCCATCTCCGTACTAAGAACCTGTTTCTCGGTGAGCACCTGACCAGTAACATCCAGCGTATCGGTAGTTACACCAAGCTTAAACCCTACTTCGTAGGCTTTATCACCTTCGGTCACATACGAGCTCAGTTTTGTTGCCTCACCTATTAAAAGAACCATAAGGCCTGTGGCTAATGGATCCAAAGTACCTGAATGGCCTACTTCTCTGGTGTTTAGGATTCGTCGAACTTTATTAACAATATCGTGGCTTGTCAGACCTGCCGGTTTATTAATTAACAATAAACCGTTCAATCCGCATCCTCGTCTAACTCTGCCGCAAGTTTCGGATCGTTGGAAATATCAGACAATAGTTTTTCAATTTTTAATATTTTTTCTGTGGTCTCATCATTGAAAAAAGTCAACTTCGGGCAGTAGCGCATTTTTAGCACATGCGCAATTTCATCCTGAATATCTTTCGACCAACTCTGCAGTACATCAGCTACATCAACAACTTTTTCCTCAACCTGGGTGGGAGCAAAATAGGTAACAAAAATCTGTGCGGCCCGGAAATCAGCAGGCATCTGTACACGTGTCACCGTAATGACCCCTGGAAGATCGCTTTTCAGATGTTCAATAACATACTTAGAAACGATCTCCTGAACTTCTTTTTCAACCCGAATTTTTCTTCGGCCATCACCGGTATTCTTCATTGAGGACTTCTCTTCTAGTTAAGCGGGGTCAGTTCGCGCGCCACTTCTTCTTTTGCATAAGCTTCGATAACGTCACCGACTTTAATGTCGTTGAAATTTTCGATACCGATACCGCATTCGAAGCCTTCTGCGACTTCTTTTGCATCATCTTTGAATCGTTTCAACGAACCCAATTTTCCTTCATAAACAATCTTACCGTCACGAACCAGTCGCAACATATTCGATCGCTGAATTTTTCCACTGGTAACAAAACATCCTGCAATGACTCCCAACTTCGGAACGCTGAAAATATTTCGGACTTGCGCCGAACCCATTACTTTTTCAACCAGTTGAGGCGTAAGTAATCCGGTCATTGCTTTTCTGATTTCATCGACCATCTCGTAAACAATTGAATACGACCTAACATCCACACCTAATTGCTTGGCTTTTGCCTGCGCATTGTTATCCGGACGAACATTGAAACCAATTACAATACCTTTAGAAGTATGAGCTAACATCACGTCATTTTCTGTAATGCCGCCGACTCCGGTATGAATAATTTTAATTTTAACTTCAACGGAAGTGAGCTTGTTGAGCATTCCCTGAATAGCCTCAAGTGAACCCTGAACATCCGATTTCAGAATGACATTCATTTCTTTGACATCACCTTGAGTCACTTTAGCAAACATATCTTCAAGTGTGATTTTCTTAGAAACTGATTCAGCCAGAGTCTTGCGTTTTCTTTCGGCAACAACTTCCTCTGCGGTTTTTTCGTCTTTAACAACGTCGAATCTATCACCGGCCGAAGGAACTCCCTCAAGACCTAGAATTTCAACCGGAAGACCCGGCGTAATAGTGTCAACCCGTTCGCCTTTATCATTGGTTAATGATTTAACTTTACCCTTCATTGAACCGGCTACGATATAGTCGCCGATAGAAACGTGGCCGTCTTTCACGAGAATAGTCGCTACCGGACCTTTGCCCTTTTCAAGCTTCGATTCGATGACCAGACCCGATCCTGATTTCTCAGGATTGGCTTTGAGCTCAGCAACTTCGGCTAACAATTTAATATTTTCAAGCAACTCTTTAATTCCGGTTTTCTTAAGCGCAGAAACCTCACAGAATATTGTAGTTCCGCCCCATTCTTCCGGAACAATTTCAAGTTCAGTCAGCTGTTGTTTAATTTTTTCAGGGTTTGCACCCGGTTTATCAATTTTATTTACAGCAACGATCATTGGAACACCCGCCGCTTTGGCGTGGTTAATCGCTTCAGCTGTCTGAGGCATCATTCCGTCATCTGCAGCGACGACGATAATGGCAATATCAGTTGCATTGGCACCACGTGCACGCATAGCCGTAAAAGCTTCGTGGCCCGGAGTGTCCAAGAAAGTAATAATGCTGCCATCTTCAGTTTTAACTGAATAAGCACCGATGTGCTGAGTGATTCCGCCCGCTTCGCCTGACGCCACATTAGAATTTCGAATCGCATCTAATAATGAAGTTTTACCGTGGTCGACGTGACCCATAACAGTTACAACCGGAGGTCGTACGATAGTTCCTGCTTCTAAATTTCCGAACGCAGTATCCGTTACGATTTCATCGGCAGTTCTGAAAACATTTTGCGCTTCCCAACCGAATTCGGGCACAATCAGTGCGATCGTATCGAAATCGAGATCCATATTTACATTGGCCATAACGCCATTTTTCATAAGAGCTTTAATTAATTGACCGGCTTTTAGACCCATTTCAATCGCAACATCTCCGACCTTCATTTTATCGTTTACTTTAAGTAAACGTTTTGAAGCCTTCGGCGTTGTAATCTGCGTTTTCATAGCCGCGCGGTTTAAAACTCCGCTTTTTTTCTTGGGTTGAAAGACCATTTCACGTTTTCTGAATTCAACGGCATTAAAACTTTGCAGAATAGTTTCCTGCTCTTTTTCTTTTGCTGATAACCCACCGGTGCTTGATATACCCGGGCTACTAACACCGAATTTTTTCGAACGTTTATCAAAGTCACGTTTCTGAGTATCAAAATCAGGCATTGGAGCAATTGGATCCGGCATCTGCGCCACGAATCCAGCGCGGATATTTCGACCACCCGGTTGCGGACGCGCATTGAATCCACCACCGCCTGTACCGACAGTTCCCGGAGGACGAGGCGTATAACCGCCTCCTCCGCCAACAGGATTCGGGCGAGCACCTCTTACATAACCGCCGCCTCCACCGCTGTGTTCTTGTCCGGCAGGAGCTTGAACGCGACTTAAATCCATTCGTCCGATAATATTACGCCTAGGCATGGCGATATTCGCCGAACTTGAAATCCCGCTATCACCGATTGATACTTCTTTTTTGCGCGAAGGCACAGGTACAACTTTTTCAACCGCCGCAACAGGCACCGGTGTCGGAGCCGGAGCTACAACTGCAACTGCAGCTGCAGCTGGAGCTGCCGTCGGAGCCGCTGTAACAACCACAGGTTCAGGCTTCACTTCAACCGGTTTAGGCGCTTCAACAATAACTTTTGCGGCCACGGGAATTTCTTCGGCAACTTCAATCTTTGGTTTTACTTCTTCAACAACAATTTCTTCTTTAACTTTTCTTCTGATCACCGACGACTTAGCGGCAGCGAGCCTTTCAGTAGCAGCAGCTGCGGCACTGGCCGCTTCAGCTTCGGCCTCAGCAGCAACCGCGGCGGCTTTCTTTGCCGACGTCGAAGTAACAATAGTAGGACCGCTCACTTCGGGTTTTACCACTTTTTTGGCGGCCGGTTTACGTGCGGCAGTCTTTTTAGGTTTTTCATCAGTTCCCGCTTTTGCAGGTCCAGATAACTTAGCTTTTATTTGCTCAAGTACCTCGGGCTCAATTTCGGCCATGTGGTTTTTAATCGGTAAATGCCATTCTTTAATCTTGTCCATTAACGCCAGTGGCGTCATACCGACTTCTTTTGCAAATTCGAAAACTTTTGGATTACTCACGCTTTTTTATTTCCCTTCGTGCTTTCTACTCTGACTACTCTTGAACTAACTTCGACAATTCAGCTTTTAACTGTTCTTCGGCTCTTTGTTTCGGCGAAGATGCTTTTTCTATTGTCTCAATTTTCGGAGAACTAGGTACAGGCAAACCCTGCTCTTTATATTTCTGAATTAAAGATGCTGATTCATTTATCAACTTCTGTGCTTTTTCAGGATCATCGTAACCGGCAATAGTCATCACTTCTTCAACAGAAGCCGTAGCTAAAGATTGAAATGATCCGAAACCTGACTGGAATATATTCTGAGCCATAGTTTCACTCATTCCCGGAATCAACATCAGATTAAAGATAGACTCAGCGGTACGGGCCGAAGTGGCCGTCACTGAAATAATATCCAGCTTCCAACCGGTTAACTTTGCAGCCAGTCTAACGTTCTGGCCTTTTTTGCCGATGGCTAAACTTAATTGCGCATCCGGAACAACTATTTCCATCTCTTTATTTTCTTCATCTAAAAATACTTTTGAAATTTCAGCAGGAGCCAGAGCGTTACACGCAAACCGCGTGACGTCTTCATCCCACATGACGATATCAATTTTTTCGCCTTTCAGCTCCTGAACGATATTCTGAACGCGAGAACCTTTCATTCCCACACAAGCTCCAACCGGATCCACCGAGTTGTCTTTTGTCCGAACCGCGATTTTTGCCCGCTGTCCTGGTTCGCGGGCCGCAGCCATGATTTCAACGATACCATCGTAAATTTCAGGCACTTCCATTTCAAAGAGTTTAACTAAATATCTTTCATCAGCACGTGACATGATAATTTGAGGACCACGGGTCGTCTGACGAACCTCCGAAAGATAACCTTGAATTCGATCTCCCGGCTTATACATCTCGCCCGGAATCTGTTCGCGCGGCGGAATGTGAGCTTCTGTACGTCCAAGGTCTACAACAATTGCGCCTTTTTCCACGCGGCGGGCTATACCAGAAGCAATTTCACCCTTACGTTGTTCAAATTCTGAAAAAATAATTTCTCGTTCAGCATCACGGACTTTTTGTAAAATAATCTGTTTGGCCGTTTGTGCCGCAATACGACCTAAGTCGCTAGAATCAAGTTTGATGCCAATTGAATCATCCAGCTGAGCGCCCGGATCGAGCTTCAACGCTTCGTCCAAAGGAATTTCAACTTCCTCATCGATGAATTTTTCACGCTCTACAACTTCTTTGAATTCATAAAGTTCAACTTCTCCGGTTTCAACATTGTATTGGGCTTCAATTTCTCGGTAGGTTCCGAATTTTTTTCGGGCCGCTACCAGCATGGCCTGCTTAACCGCATCGATAACAACTTCTTTGTCGATACCTTTATCGCGGCCCACTTGATCAATAACTTTTGCTAAATCAGAAAATGTGTTTTCTGCCATTATTCCCCCAACTATTTCTTTTTAGAATTAACTTTATATTCAAAAACCAACTTTGCCTTTTCTATGGCGGCAAATGGAATTTTTACTTTGCTTGATCTGATCTCAAAAAAAACATTTTCCGCATCTACCGCGAGCAAGATATCCTCGAACTTTTTCATCGAGATCAAACCTTTATCTTCAACCGCACTTATTGACCCCAAAGACTTAGTCAGTTGCACAGCAATTTTTTTACCTACAACTTTTTCAAAATGCCATTTTTGCTTTAACTGGCGATCTAACCCAGGCGTGGAAACCTCGAGATTGTACATCGCGCCCGGAACTAAATCTTCTACGTCTAATCGGAGATTTAAACCTTTTGAAATATTCGAGCAGTCTTCAATTCCGACGCCCTCGGGTTTATCAATATATACCCGTAAAATTCGACCTTTACCGGTTCCTGTATGTTCCAAATCGTAAAGGATACAGCCTTCTCGTTCAACAATTTCTTGCGCGATCTTTTCAACTTTTTCTAACCAAGCTTCCAAATTCATTCCCTAACTATAAATACTATTTTGTTTGCTTTTGACAAAAAAAAATTGGGCTTTTGGCCCAATCAAAGTGAACATATCAAAGTATCTTAAGACTAGCAAGATGCTTTATTGCTGATCCATTTCATAACAATTGCATCCCCGAAATCAGAATAATATCGAAGTCTTTTACTTACAACCCTAAAGCCCAGCTTGCTATAAAGCGCTTCGGCACTGAGATTCTGACTATGAACCTCTAAAATAAGATCGCGCTGTTGCTTTGCGGCAAGATCTTGTAAATACACAAGTATTTTAGTTTGAAACCCTCGCCGCTGAAACTTAAGGTCCGTAGCCAGCACGCTGATCTCGAGCTCATCGGGAAGTTCGCGGTAACAAACAAAACCCACAATTTTTTTATCAAAAAATAGAACCAGACTTAAAACACTCTCGAATTCGGCTTTTAAAACTTCCGGCGGCCAATTGAATTCAGAGCGATTCTTTAAACATCCCAAAATGTCTTCGGATATTTTCACAACATCATTAGAGTCCGCTTTGGATCCCGGCCTGATTTCAATTAACACTATTTGAACTCATTGGATTTAACCTTAAGTTGATATTTTCTCTTAAGAAGTTCAAACCATGTATCGAATCGCGCTTGGTTTTTTAGCTGCACTTCCTTTATTTCAATGAGCGAAAGCGCAACCGATAAGACTTCGTTTTCTGAGCTGATTTCTTCTGGCGAAAATTCTTTAAGTTTATTTTTAACTGCATCGCTGAGTTTGTTTTTCTCATTGGTCAGCTCAAAAGCCTTGGCCTCTTTATAGCTGAGCCGAGAAAGTAAAAAATCATCGAATGGCTTTTTAGTGAACTGACTGATTCGGCTCTTTTGAAACAATTCATTGAGCACCGCTTTATAGATCATCATATCTCGAGCAGTGTAAGACTCGCTACCGATAGAAAACAAGACCTCGTTAATGATTACGTCTTTTGGAGCTCGCTCTTGCGCCGAAGCTTCAAATGAAACCGCCACTAATGAAACAATAATTGTCAAAAAAACTGAATTGACCAATTTGCACACTGAGCTAAAAATTCATTCTGGCCGTAACACCGGCCACGTAATACTGTAAAGTTTCAAGAGAAGTGCCGATGTATCCATAATTAGGATTGATGTAATTAGCGCTGACCTGATTAGATAAATTAAACATATATCTGAAATCCACTCCCAAAGCAAAAGAAGGACTCAGTTCATAATCGAGCCCCCCACCTACTCCAGCATCAAATGCATTCGAACTTCCGGTGTTTCCAGAAACCAAAATTGTATTATTTGTTAACGAGTACTTTCGATAAGTATACGACATGGCTAATCCGAACTGCGGCATGAGCCGGGTTCCGAATAGGCCGTCTAAACGATATTTAGCCGCCAGGTTAGCCTGATATTGATTGATGTCGAAGCTGTCTCTTTGACTTGCATTCAATTGATTCTTTATACTTAGCTGTGATTTGGCCATTCCTACGCCCGCTTCAAGCATGAGCTGCTCTCTTACAAAGTAACCGGCCGCTGCCGAAACATTGTAACCCTTATCAATATTCGAAACTTCCGGATAGGCACCTATACCAAGTAAAACACTGGCATAGAGTTTTTTGGCTTTAACCTGAGTCTCGTTTTTAACCTGAGTTTTTACCGCCATGTTTTCATCAATTTCTTCTAAAACCAATAGCTGATTGGCCTCAGTTTCGAATGCATTTGATGCCGGAACCGCTTGCGATTCTGACTCTCCAGCATGGACCGCTAGACAGATGAAACCCAATGCTAAGAACTTAAAAAATTGTTTCATTTTTTCCCCGAAATTTTTGGTGGCGAACAATTACGAATTTATGCCACAAATCAATGCATTTAGCAATGCTTATGAGACCCAGCTTTGTCTAGCTATTGTCATAATGAAAAAATTTCTTGAATAGAGCTCGGGCTTTATTTATATTGCGTCCACGTATTGAGTTGGCTCGGTGATGAAATTGGTAGACTTGCTAGACTCAAAATCTTGTGTGCGCAAGCACGTGTCGGTTCGAGTCCGACCCGAGCCACCAACTTAATACGTCAAGAATCTACTTAGGCTATGCAAATTAGATGATTTTTCGTTTTTTGATTTTTTTAAGTTCAGAGTAAATAGCTAAATAGTTTTTTCTGACTTTTCCAAGGTAGGGGTGTTTTCTAAGATCTGAAGAGGGCTTCCTGTTCATGCTGGTCAGTCCAAGATTATAGGCATTGACGTATTTAACGCTCTTCGATTTAACCGCTTTCTTTAGATATTTAAAATAATGCCCGCCGACTAGAATATTGTATTCAGGGTTTTTCAGGGCCTCAGACCCCTTCCATTCGATTTTTTTCATTTCGCAGATCCACTTCGCCGTGTCAGGTTTTATTTGCATCAGACCAATTTCTCCGGCGCTGCCTATCGCATTGAAATCAAAACTGCTCTCAGTCTTAATAACGGCCAAAATAAAAACCGGATCGTAAGAGTTTTTCTTACTCAGTTCAAGGAGGGTTTTAGTGAAATTTTCGGCATCAATTTTCTTGTTATTCTGCTTCAGATACTCGGTGATATATTGGTAAAATTTCTCATCACCATCGAAAATTTTAATGTTCTTTTTGTAGGTTTTACGATTCAACAATTCTTTAGAGTGGTTTTTTCTGACTAGATCCTGCATGGCCACATTGAACTCAACAGGTTTTTTAAACTGACACGAGCTCAAAACCAAAACAAGAGAGAAAAACACGAGCAGCGCAAGCTTTCCGAAAATGAACTTTATATTGCTTCTCAGTTGAGTAATGGTTTTCATAACTAATTACTACTTCAAGATCAGTACCAAAACTGGTAGCACCGCAAGTAGCTGAAATCACTAACGTCCTACTACGATGCATTTTCAGTTAGGTTGAGTTACGTCCAATAAACAAACTGGTTATGTCGAACAATTTTCTTTAGACAGGTGTTAACTCTTTACAGTCTCAATCTCAAATTGAGACAAATTTAATAAATCGCTGCCTCAAGCTCATTGCGCAGTTTCATGTAAATTTCATGATAGCGATAAGCCGGTGGAGAATCCGGTTTTTGCTTGTGATCAGACAAAAATGTAAGTGATTTTGTACTTAACAGGAGGGCTCTCAAACCCTTGTCTGCAGCCAGTTTCGCCCTGCAAGCATTTAGAATAATATTATAATGCTCATGTGTGTCTTGGTCGACATCACTGTAGTTTAATTTCTTTCCTTTGTAAGTAACCCACTTGATATTCAGTTTTTTCATATTAGCGCTGGCAAGATCGCCGGCTTTTTTCGCTTCGAACCCCGACATGAGCATCACTTGTTTGCGGGTATAAGGCCAAATCACTTCAGTGTCTTTCAAGCGCTCATCCTTTTCGCCTTCAGGATACTTCATTGACTGCCATAGGCCCTCAACACTTGCGTAGTGCTCATTCTCAAAGTTGAACTCAAGGGGGTGCAGGTTAGAAAACTTACCGAGCTCAGTCCGCTTTGATAAAACCACTTCGGATTTTTCACGATTTGCCTTTTGCGGAGCTATTTCCCACTCGGCCACCTGATCGTCGGGGATGGATTGCCACCAAGTATCTGGAAACCCATCTTTAGCAGTTGAGGATATTTTATCTCCGGAAGCACAGCCAAAAAGAAAAAGATTAAAAAGCAAATATGACAGTGGAAATTTCATTTTTAAATCTTAAAACCGACTTTACAGAACAGTCAATTGAAGCCTAGTTGTCTCAGTGCAGTCAAAAGACTTTCATTCGTAAGAAATGTTCCGTAGTTCATTCCGACCCCCGCAGATGGCGAGCGTCCCCCATTGTGAATTCCCACGATTTTGTTGGTATTTACATCAATGATCGTGGCGCCGCTGCTCCCCGGATTCGTATCACATTTGTGCTGTAGCGTACCTGGTGCTAGTTTTGGGTCCAATTGAGATTCAATAGAACAAACATTTGACCAGTGCAAAGGCAATTGCTCAGGATGTGAAAAAATGGTTACGCTGTCGCCGGCCACGGCGGTACGAAACAATTCAACACCCACTGCCACATCAGGAACCGGATCAACTTTCAAGATCGCAAAATCGCTGGTTGTGCTTCTTTGCGCATAAACTACGCGTTCACATTGGGATTTCATATATGGCGCTAGACCCTGTCTGAGACCCCATTCAATCGTGACACCATCACAAGGTAAATCCATGGCCAGATCAGAGCCCACCCAAAAACAATGGCCTGCTGTTAAGACATAGCCGTTTCCGATATGAGTGGCCGTACAGGACATACTGAGCAATCCAAAGGCATTGACCAGTTTCTTATATTTCAGGGGAATATTGGTCGCCTCACTATTAACGGCTATGAGTTCGTTGTTACCGATGATTTTATTTGGCTGAAATGCCAGGGCTCCAAATGAAAAAACAAAGACCAAAAAAATAGAAAATGACTTCATTTAACCTTCCGAATTGTTTGAACTGAGGCTTGCGAACAATTACCCCTCAGTCTCGGAAAAGTAAAATGATAAAGCCGAACTTATAAAATCTTCTCGGCCAATGAAATTAGGTTTAGAAACCAAGCCCTTTTAAAGTTTCATAAAGCGGAGAATTCATAATGTAAGTCCCGTAATTCATACCACCGTTGGAGTTGACCACTCCGCCGTCGTGAATCCCGATAATTTTTAGAGTTAAAATATTAAGAATAGTAGCGCCGCTGCTGCCGGGATTGGTATCACATTTATGATTAAAGGCACCCTTAGGTAAGTCAGGATGCTGTTCTCTTTCTATTCCGCAGAAAGGAGACCACCTGAGCGGTAGTTCTTCGGGATGCGAGAACATGGTCAAAGTATCACCGACAATTGCCCTGCGGGTCAACTCAGGGGCTATAGCCGCAGTTGGAACTGGGGAAACTTTGATCAAAGCGAAATCATTGCCGCCAGAACTCTGCTGAGCAATGAGAATAGTTTCGCAAGTTGAAGTTAAATAAGGTTCAACGCCTTCGCGAACACCCCAAGAAATTGTGGTATCACCGCACTCCAAATTGGCTGTTGGTTCTTCGGAAGCATAAAAACAGTGTCCAGCGGTCAAGACGTAGCCATTACCGATATGGGTAGCAGTACAACCCATGCTTAAAATACCGAATGCATTGATTAATTCTTTGTAGCGCGCCGGAATATTCGAACCCGTGGCATCAACAGCGATCATGTCATCTTCGCCGATAATTTTTTCAATGTCCTGCGCGTAAGTATTTAGGCCGAATGTAAGCAACACCAATGCAACTGAAAGATTGAGAATAGATTTCATAAACCTGCCTTTAAAATGAGGGCCAGATCTAGCTTAGATAAAAGCAGCTGTAAACGACTATTTTAAACAAATAGGAATATCTTTTTTCTTTAACCCGACCAAAAAAATCTCTTTTGAAATCTTGCGGGTTGATTCAGGCTTAACTGCGTGAAATTGCTGAAAATCAGATTTAATTCTTTCACGCAAAGACTTAAAGTCGTCCGAATGAAAAAGCTTGCACACGAAATGACCGTCTCTTTTTAAAAACTGACGCGAAATATCAAGCGCCAATTCGCAAAGATCAAAGGATCTAGCCTGGTCGGTCATTCGAATGCCGGTGGTGTTAGGTGCCATGTCCGAAATGACCATATCGAACGGAGGCTTGAAACCATTTTCAAGTATTGAAGATTCAAGATTCAAATCACGCAGGTCAGCCTGAATAAAAACTGCATTCGAAAGCTTTACGTTGACCGGTTTTAAATCAATACCCAGTATTTTACCTTGCGCACCGATTTTTTGTGAGCAGTATTGAGACCACGAGCCGGGCGAAGCGCCTAAATCTAAGATGATCTGTTTAGGCTTGAGTATTTTAAATTTCTGATCGATCTCTTCAAGCTTAAAAACTGAACGAGCCGCAAAATTTTTTTCTTTTGCTTTTTTGAAATAATGGTCCTGAGGGTTATATGCCATAATGCAGGCCTTTACCTAGCAAACATCTTGTTTTAAGTCACAGATTGTTTTACTTCTGTTAATATTACAAAAAGTTGGAACAAATGAGTTTAATATGGGTCATGCTCGCATTTTTCATCTTCGTCACGATACTATTTATCGTTTTGGCAGTTTCATTTCCTGAATGGTTCGGCATAACGGGAAAGCGTGCCAAAGAAATTAACAAGCATCAGGAAGGTGACGTCGAACCCCCGAAAGATTAGTTAGCTATAGGTTCGCTGGACTTTGCGATCTTCACTTTCATTAAGAAGTAACCGCCGACAAAAATCAGAATCAACAGACTTAAAATTGTTTGTCTTGAATCCTGAGTAAATCTTGCAAACAGTGCCACCAGTATCGGACCCAATACCGAGGCAAACTTCCCTAGCATATTAAAAAATCCAAAGTACTCCCCGGATTTCTCAACCGGAATCAAGTGTGCAAAAAGTGCTCGAGACAAGGCCTGAACCCCACCCTGACAAAGCCCGATAATAAAAGCCAGACCATAGAAATGCCACGCCTGAGACATCTGAGAAGCTCCGATAATCGTCACAAAATAGATTCCTAGGCCAATCATTATCAGATTACGACTTGAGAATTTTTTAGAAAGTGATCCGAACAAATACGCCGACGGAAAACCAATAAACTGGGTAATTAAAAGTGCTTTAATCAAATCATTGCTTTCAAAACCGAGGGCCAATCCGAAATCAACCGCCATCGTCATAACCGTGTATATACCATCGATGTAAAACCAGTAACCCAGAATGAAATAAAATAAATTTCGATTGCTTAAAATTTCGAGAAACAAATTTTTCAACTCGCTGATTGTTTCAACCGTTAAAGCCGCAATTCCTTTATCGCTAACTTCAGATTCGGGTTCCGGTACATTCCGCATGAGTGGTAATGTAAAAATAAACCACCAAACAGCAACCATGATAAATGAAATTTTCACTGCTGAAACTTTATCAGGAATTCCGAAGAAATCCGGAAATAATGTCATCGCCACGTTCAACGTAAAAAGTAGCCCGCCGCCCAAGTAGCCGAGCGAATAGCCTAACGAAGAAACAAAATCATATTGGTCTTCCCGACAAACTGAAATCAATAAAGAGTCGTAAAACACTGCACTGGCCGACGCCATGAACAAGGCCGTACCGTAAAGAATGGCCGCACTGGACCAATCGCCTTTTGGTGCAAAGTAGAGCCCAATTGTGCAAAGGCACCCGAGCACCATTGTCGAAAAAAGCAGCTTCTTTTTCATTCTCTTTTTGTCAGAGACAACTCCGAGGGTCGGAGACAAAATAGCCAGTAGAAAACCTGAAACTCCCAGAACCCAACCCAGTCGCTCCGTGCTGAGCGCAGCATCGGCCTCTGAACTCCAATATTGTTTAAAGAAAATCGGGAAAAAGCCTGCCATAACAGTTGTATAGAATACACTGTTAGCCCAATCGTAAATCGCCCATGAAAATATTTTTTTGTTCATTTAAATATTTTGCATTTTTAAATTTGAAATGGCAAAACATTCTGCATGGTTAACCAACAATTCGCCACCGCTGTTCACGTTCTGACGGCATTGGCCTGTAACAAAAAAGAACTAATGAATTCGGACAGCCTGGCCACTAGCGTGAATACCAATCCGGTAGTCATCCGAAGATTACTTTCACAACTGACGAAAGCAAAACTCGTCGCCACTGTTCGCGGTAAATCCGGGGGTGTCAAGTTAGCGAAAGAACCGGGCCATATCAGCTTGAAAGACATTTACCTTGCACTTTCTCCCACTGAATCTATTGCTCCGAGAACAAAGTCTCCTCATAAGGAGTGCGCCGTCAGCTGTGCGATGCATTCTATAATGACTAATGTGGCCGATGGCACGCAAAAGGCCATGTTAAAATACCTCGAGACTCAAAGGCTTTCCGATCTGTCAAAAAAAGTTTTAAAATCTAATGTCTGAAAATTTAAAAACTGAATCCGAGCTTCCGAAGGAATTTCCGCAAATTATTTTTCAGGATGATGATTTACTACTAATAAATAAACCTCCCACTTGGTTTGTTCACCCCCCTGAAAACCCGCGCTATCGACGAGGTTTGAAACGCCGAACCTGCACCCAATGGCTCATGGATGTTCATCATTTGCGGGCCTATCCGGCCCATCGCATCGATGCAGCGACTGAAGGAATTTTTATTTCTGGAAAAACAAAAGAAGCCACGTCTCACTTAAATCTGCAGTTTAAAAATCATGAGACTAAAAAAGTATACTACGCCGTCGTCAGGGGATGGTTTAAAGAGGATTCAGGCTCAATAGAAATTGCCTTAGAAAATAACTCGACCGGAGACTACGCCCAATGCGAAACACATTACCGAAAACTCTCCGAGATTGAATTGCCGGTTAAGATCAGTAAGCAATTCGCGACGAGCCGTTACAGTTTGCTCGAAGTAAGCCCCAAAACCGGAAGATGGCATCAGATCCGCCGTCATATGAATAGGGTTTCTCACCCCATTATCGGAGATCGAGAACATGGCGATTCTCATCACAATCGTTACTTCCGAGATACTTTAGCGATTGACGGACTTTGTCTCTGGGCAAAAGAACTTACAATTAATCACCCGACCACCGGGAAAAAACTAAAATTTGAATCTCCGAAGTCGGAAAAATGGCAACAAATAGAAAATCTATTTAAGCTTTAACCATTTTAAAAATTCATTAATAATTTTTTCGTGACCGCGTAACGACGGCTCATAAAACGTCTGGGCTTTCAAACCGGGCGGCCAATAATTCTGTTCGACAAATGCCTTTTCAAAATCGTGAGGATATATATAAGCACCGCTGTTTTTCTCGGTCGATTTAAGTGCGAGCGGCAAATCGGCCGTCCCAGTATCTAGTACAAAAGCTTTTGCCTTGTTCCACGCAGTATAGGAGCGGTTTGACTTTGGACAGCTGGCTAAGAAAGTAACAACCTGGGATAGATTGATCGCGCACTCAGGAAGACCAATCGCTTCGACGGCCTGCAATCCCGCAACGGCCAAAGGCAAAGCACGAGGTTCTGCATTTCCGATGTCTTCACTGGCCAGTATAATCAATCGTCGCGCAATATAAACTGGGTCTTCTCCGCCTTCGAGCATTCTGGCCATATAATAAAGAGCAGCATCGGCGTCGCTACCGCGAACACTTTTGATAAATGCAGAAATACAGTCGTAATGTTGGTCAGAAGATTTATCGTAGCCTAAAATCTTACTTCCCACCAAATCCTGCAAGGTCTCTTTACTTATCGGAAAAACTGATTTGTCGATTTTAAAAAGTTCAATAACCGATTCAACGTAATTAAAAAATCGCCGTCCGTCGCCATCGGCTAGACTCACAAGATGATCAAACGCAACGTCTGCTAAAAGCTGTTTCATTTCAAGGTTTTCACTTTGAGTCATACGCGCGGCTAACTTGATGAAGCTAGGATACTCAAGTCTTTTAAACTGAATAACCTGACATCGGCTGAGCAAAGCTCGATTGAGTTCATAACTGGGATGCTCAGTGGTAGCTCCAATTAAATACAACTCACCTCTTTCAATAAATGGCAGGAGCACATCCTGCTGAGCCTTATTAAAACGATGTATCTCATCGACAAAAAACAAAGTCTTCTCACCAAATTCGGCCAACTTTTTACGGCCAGCCTCGCCGGCAGCTTTAAGATCTTTAACTCCAGCATCAACCGCGTTTATTGAAATGAAACTGGCCTTTGCAGAGTTAGCCAGCGCTTTTGCAAAACTCGTCTTACCGGTGCCTGGCGGTCCGGTCACAATCAAATTTACAAGTTTACCATGACTGAGCAGTTTTCCGATCGGCTGGTTTTCATTGAGAATATGATCCTGTCCGATCACTTCATTGATATTTCGTGGACGTAGACGCTCAGCCAAAGGCCTCAGTGACGAACTGATTGAGCTCTCGAACAAATCCATTAAAGCGTAATTCCAATGCGAAGTTGAGCCGCATCCTTAACAAAACCGAGATAACCGATCAGTGACTTCGGTTTCGTATTTTTATCGACGGTCAACCAAGTCGACTGAGTATGGGTTTCGTTCAGGTTTTCGAATTCATCCGCCCAATAATGAAACTCAATCCCGGTTTCATTTTCACGGTGATATTCTCTTAACAGAATATGAAGTTTGAAAACAAACCGGTCGCAATAGACGGTCCAACTGTGGGGTTGAGAGCCTTGTTCATGCTTGCAGTCGTACCAGAAACTTCCGTCGGTGGACAAATAATCAAAAGTCAGATTCTCATGCTGAAAATCCATTGTACTGATTCTTTCGGTTGAAGTCTTTACTTTTACAGTGGCTAGTGAAGTACTAACCAGAAAAAACGCAGTTAACAGTACTTTTAGAAAACGCACTTAAACCTCCCGGCTTTCATGATTTAAAAGAAACTCTTTAATTTTAATCCCGCCACCAAAACCGGTCAACGAACCGTCCTTACCGATCACTCGGTGGCAGGGAATAACAATACAGATCGGGTTTTGGCCATTGGCCCGGCCTATAGCTCGCACCGCTTTCGGATTACTAATGTTTGCTGCTTGTTCGCCGTAAGAAATAGTTTTCCCGAAAGGGATTTTCTGCAAACTTTTCCAGGCCTTATTCTGAAACTCAGTTCCCGAATAATCAACCGGAACCGTGAAACTCATTCTTTTGCCACTAAAATATTCGCTGAGCTCAAGCTCGGCCTGACGAAGAATTTTATCCTTTTTATTTTTGAGCAAGGGATATTTTGCCGAGAACTCTTTCCACGAATTATTAAAAGTCAGAGCCACTAATTTGTCGCCGTTAGATATCAAATGCAAAGCACCTACGGGACTGGAAAATCGACTGTAATAATACTCCATATAAACCTCTTTTTGAAACTAACAATACCTTGACTCATCCGTAAAGCGAATACACTTTAAAGCCTCTACAAAGAGGTCTTTATGATAAAAAGTTGCACATTAATTGCACTTTCGATGTTAAGTTCACTGATTATACTAGGCTGTGCAAATCTTACCCCGTCAACTCAGTTCAAAAGCGCACAAGAATACTCTAAATCGAAAGACTTCGGGTCGGGTAAATTAATTATTATTCAGGGCCCCACTTCGGGCACAGAAGCCAATATAAATATTCTTTCACCCGTACTTAAAAAATATATTTATGTGGTCAAGGATGAGCAAGGCAACAGTTTTGAAACCGAGCAATATGACACAGTACAAACACCCCCACTTCACTGGAAAGTAGATAAAATTTTTGTTAGAGGACTTGCTCCGGGTAAAAAGTATTCTCTTGAAGTGGTTGACGATTTCAGGGGATCAAAGACCCATGTTGACCAAAGATATTTTTCAACTCTTGATCCGCAAAAAAACAGTGTGAAGTTTGCTTATGCATCTTGCATGGCCGACGACTACCGATTTAACGACGTAATTAATCCGATGTGGGAGCAGATGCGAAAGCAAAACCCCGACTTGGTTATACTGAACGGCGACGTTGTCTATGTCGATTCTTTTGAATTCGTTGAGCGCAAGAAGGCCACTGAACTTGATATTTGGTTTCGTTTCATAGACTCTTTCAACAGACTGCCAATCTACCGATGGCAAAATCTGAAACCGATTCTTACAACTTGGGATGACCACGATTTCGGTACAAATGACGGCGATCGAGAATTCACGGCAAAAATTGCCGCTCGTAAAATATTTCTGGCTTTTTTCGGTGGCAAAAACTTAAAAGACGTTTATGAGCTCGAGCCTGAATCGGTTTACTATTCATTCAACGCCTTCAAGCAAAAAATGCTTTTTTTAGATGATCGCTATTTTCGCCAGCCCAACAAAGATCAAAAAATTCCGGAAAAATACGGACATTGGGGGGAAAAACAACACAACTGGATATTGTCAAATTTAGATGATAGTAAAACGCCGGTTTGGATATTTAACGGAGATCAAATTTTCAGCGGCAAAGATCTTTCCTACAAAGAATCAATGCAAACAAATCACCCCGAACATTTCAAGACATTCCTGGAAGATCTAAAGAAAACAAAATCTGCAGTCATTTTTGGTTCGGGGGATATCCATTTTTCAGAAATTATGCAAATTCCTAACGATCGTATTGGTTATGAAACTTTTGAAGTGACTTCGAGCTCAATGCACAGCTACAGCGGCGAAGGCTGGGATAACCCCCTGCGTTTACCAGGAGCTTTTACCAACGAATTTAATTTTATGATAATTAACTCAAAAAATGAAGATAGCGTTTTAAAGGCCGATATTGAAGCTTGGGGTTTAAGTGAAAAACCCTACTTCTCGAAACATCTCGAAGTTAAAAAACAATAAGGTCCGCCATTGTACTATTTTTTGTAAACAACTTTGACACAATACCAGAAACAAAAAAAACTGTTTTGTATTTCGTATGATACAATTTATAGGTATGATACAGGATACATGGAAGCTTTTTCCCCGTCTCATTGAACAACGAATAAATGGCCTTCTTGACGAGGCCGAACCTAGTAACTTTAAAGCCTATCAACTTTACAAAACCTGTAAAAATGAAAACCTCTGGCACAATTCGTTTGAGTTGTTCAACATTCATTTAGCAGACTACTTCTCGCTTCCTAAAGTAGAACGGGCAAAAAGCTATTTTGATCAGTTTCTTGAGAGGCCGATGAACCGCAATATCTACGACGCCTTTGCACTTAACTTCAGAACGGCGAATATTAATTTTGATGCCATTTCACAGACTGCAAGTTGGTCACATAATCTCATGAGAATAAATTCTAATACCACAGAAGAAATAATTTCGAGCCATGTATTCTTCGAAACTATTCAACAGATTACAAATCCACCGCAATTTGAAAAAGAGAGCGACATCGAGTTCGAGGATTTCTGCATCGCCTGGAAAAAAACAGTCTTTACGATATTCGGTTCAAAATTCGCCCCAGACATGGAAAATATACTGAAAGAGGTTAGGTGGCTTAATAAACTCCAGAAAAATCCGGACCTACAGATTGAAAAATTTAAATTTAAGCCGGGAATTTACCTGACTCAGACAGAAATCAACTGGGTCACCGAGGTGCAAGAAGCTGTTTTTTCCAATCGCCGCGCCCCTGATTTTCCGCTCCACCGCGGACCAACGAAGGAAAAACTTATTTTTCTGGATAAAACGGTGTTGCTTTACAATTTGAATTTATTGGCAAAACCAGAAAAACTTGCAGGACAAGGTGAAAGCATTCGGCTTACTGTTCTCGACCAATGTGGCTGGCTAATTCGCGAAAAAGCCTGCTAAGTCTTTGGCAGCTAATTTCCAATAACTGACTTGAGAGCTTTAAAAGTATTAAGCATAGCGCTGCGGTCGACTTCTCCGCTAAACGAAATTAATGGCACCCCACGTACACACGGAAACGAATTAAAGTCATCCTGGGTCGGAGTTCTTCCATTATAAATCAGAAACACAAAAGATTCTTTTATAAGATCCTGTTCTGTAAAACAAGAATATCCGAGAAGGTCTCCCTTCCAGGAAGTGAATTCCTCAATTTGGGTTCTTGAGGCCTTATAAGCAAACTCAGTGGCAATATTCAAAAACTTAGGATAGGCAGTTCTAATTTCGCTCTCTGATAGCTTCGAATTTAAATTTAGATCATGACTGACAAACAAGCCTTCAACAAAATGCATAAGCGAATTCATCGACTGAATGTCGCTTGTTTCGACTTTGGTTCCGGCATTGCGCTCATCGGTTCGCACTACAGTCAAAGTCGAAGTGAAATAATTTTTTACCTGTTCAGCATTAAGACCATTAAGATAAGAAACCAGATGCGGCAGACTTGAAAAGTAGACTCTGTAATTGGTCTGTAAAAGCTGAAGTAGGCAAGATTCATAGTTCCAATGATTATCAAAAACATCCAGTTCGGCGAGATTGCAATTGGCTGCAAACAGAGAATCTTTGATCTCTTTATGCAGGAGACCACTACTGGTCATTAAGAAACCCAGAGTTTCAAAAGTTTCCTTGAAGCCCAGCTTATTGTCGCCATTTCCTGATCGTGTAAATAGATTTCCGGTTTTAAAACCCGTGGCACCTGAATTAAAGGTACGTGGATCAAACATTTTAATTTCAATTCCAAAATATTTGAACTCAGAATACCAATTCGTCATGTCGAGCTCAGAGAGATAATTCGTTTGGATATTTTCAAGAGGATAGATCTGCCCCCAACCTTGCATCAGAAGGCGCGTCAGCATTTTAATATAGAGTCCCCGAGCAAGATCCTGCCAATTCTGACCCCAGGTATCCTGATTGATGGCAATTCCTACTTTTCTATTATGAAAAATAACAGGAACGTTTCCTATAAATTCAGACCTCAGATCGTTAAAATTATTAAGAATCTGAGACTGCGTAGCTGCATCGAATGTGCTGAGAATTTCAGTTTCGGCGGCACCGTTCAAGGCCGCCACCGCCAGTTGAATTTCCCTTAGAGGGGCTCTGGTGATGCCACGGCTGGCGAACAGAGCTTCACCGGCAACGCGTTCAAGTATTTTGCAGTAAAGTCTATAGGTAGCCAGTTCGCGCTTTATGTTCGCCAAGTGAAAAGGCTTTAGCCCCGTAAAATTCTTCACGTCACCTTTAGCGCCGGCTTCAAAAACTCGAACCAATATCGTCCGGTAAAACATTGCGGCCGTGTACGGCGAAAGCTTGAATGGAAGAAAATTACTATTGACCACTGCTGAAATAAATCCGTCTAAAGTCTGACTCGAAAGGGACTGAGTTTTTTTGTATTGAAGGGAATTTTCGCACAGAAAAAGTAGACTCTCAATAAATGCGAAGGTGTCATTGAGATCAGTCGAGGTTCTGAATTCAAATTTTGCATAGCCATTTTTGTAAATCGAAAATAAACGAAGAGCTTCTGTGAGATTATCGATGTAACTGAGGCGATCGGCTTCGGATAAAACAGTCAGGTTTCCGTTCAGCAAGCCGTTCAGTCGCATACCGATCTCGGCCATTGCCTTCTTATCGTCTGTTAAATTAAGTACGTTAACAACCATGTCTTTGAAATTTAAAAATGAATACCCGGAATTAGCCAATTGCGAATTTTTGTAGAGATTTTTCAGGCTTTTATTCAATTGATCAAACGCTTCTTTTATCAGCTCTTTAGAATGGGCTCGCTCGGTCGAATTAAAATAGAAAAGTTTTATATAGGGCTTAAGGTTTTTGGCTTCTTCTTTTACGAGAAGCAAATAGCTTTTAAG
The DNA here is from genome assembly GCA_043769795.1 of Pseudobdellovibrio sp. Classification (GTDB taxonomy): domain Bacteria; phylum Bdellovibrionota; class Bdellovibrionia; order Bdellovibrionales; family Bdellovibrionaceae; genus Pseudobdellovibrio. The sequence goes on from JAYVIY010000078.1 coordinate 23,986, forward strand.
CAAATCAATTTCTTTTTTCGTAATCTTAGTAGAATCACCGCCGAGCAAAGCGGCTTTAAGCATGACAAGATTTTCCGCCGCTACTTTTGATACATTAGCCTCGCTTGCGAATTTGGCGAAAATTTCGTAAATTTCAGCGGCGGTAAAAGAAGTGGCCTCTTGGTGACCTTCAACTCGAAGTTGTAATTCAGTCAAAGTGGTGTTGATACAAGTGACCGTCTGGTCAATTTCAGTGTTTGTTCCGGATGAATCTAAAAATTTTTGCATGTCACTTGAAAGGTTATCAAGACACGCCAGTTTTCCGTCTGATTTTATTTGAATGAAATTAGTCGTAAATGGTTTACCTTTGAGATACTCACTGCATGAGCTTGAAATGAAACCTAAAAACAGAGCAAATGTAGAAAAGACGATACGATTTTTTATAATCTCATTTTGAAACAGAATGCGAAATATCCGAAAACAAAAGTTCATGAAACTAAAGAGTTCAAAGGCTATGCCTCCAGCAAAAGAGCGGAGGCAAATTTGTTCGATTTGAGCTTCGTTTTTATACAGTTTTTTTCTCAAATTGAGAACAATGTCAAAAATTGCTAACAGTTATTCTCAATGAAATGTCAGGTTCTTTGGTTGCGGCAAAATAGCCGACCAGGCATGAGACTCTTCAAGTATGGTGATGTCCTGGCCACCGGCCTTTTCAAATGCAAAATAGGCTTCTTGGTGATCATTTCTGTCTTTCAGATGCATCATCACGACGTAACCGCCTTCGCTCAGGTAGAACTGATATCTACGGGCTGCTGGTTTGGGTATGCCGATGCCGACTAAAGCTCCGGCTGCGGCCCCCACGACCAGTCCACCAAGTGCGGCCAAACCTGATCTAAACATCCAGGCCGATGGCCCCAATTCAATAGTTGGATTTGCGCCAATCAACATTCCAATAAAGCCAACCAGCACGGCCCCAATTGCTGCGCCTACGAAAACTCCCACACTGACGTTGGTTCTTAAATGATAGACGAAATCGCGGCGACCGTGATTTTGAGGAGCAAAAAAGGAAATGTCTTCAGAGTCAATACCCTGTCGTTTTAGATATCGAATTGCACGCTTAGCACTTCGGCTATCAAAGAACATAGCTGAAATCGCAAATTCTCTGTGGAGTGTTTTTTGTCCACTTTGTTTAAGATATTCGGAATTGACGTTTTTTTCCACGACCCTCCACACTGCATCTGATGTTAACAGAATACAGTGCAATCTTCTTTCCAACTTAGAAAAAAGATTACGGGCTGAAACTTTCAGAAATTTTTGGACCTACTAAGCTTTAGGAGTCTGAGAGGCAGGCTTATTTTTTGCCGCTTTTTCTTCAGGACTCATGCCCCAAGGAGAAGATTTTGGACCGCTTGGCTTATTGCCGCCACCACGACGAGGACCGCCGCGCTTATCAGTTGCAGCAGCCTGAACAGCAGGACGTGTTTCAATTAAATCAACCAAGTAATAGTCTTCTTCAACTTTTTGATATTTAGGACCGACAGTTTCGCCCTCAGCAAAACCAACAATAACAACTCGTTTAACTGATGTCTTGTCTTTGATTAAATCAGAGGCCGCCAATGCATACCTTAACTTATCGCCCTCAAGCTTAAAAGTTTCGCCAATTGAAGTTGAAACTTCTTCCGGAGATTTACCGTCTGCCAATAATTGCGTTTTCGCAGTTGAAATTTTTTGTAAAGTGAAACTCTGGAATTCTGATATTGATTTCATATAAACCTCTTTTGCTTGATAAATTTGCGTTGAGTGCAATTTTTATCGAGAATCAGTCAGTTTGACAAGGTCTATTGGAGTTTTTACACCCTTTCTTATTCATTTCGATTCTAGCCTGTCTTACAGGCACATTTCTACTCGGTCGCTGTCGTTAACGGCTCCGGCACGATCCAAACATCCACTCTTCTATTTTGCGCGCGACCGGCCTTTGTCTTATTCGATGTCAGCGGGTTTTCAAAGCCGTGCCCTTCAGATTGCAGAATACTTTGCTCTATTCCCGAATTTGCCAAAAAGTCTTTAACGGCGTCAGCTCGCTCTTGCGAAATTTTGTTATTTATTTCGGCCGAACCTATTGAATCGGTATGACCTTCTACGACGATCTGTTGCGGCCCCAACTCTTTAGCTACCTCGGCCACCTTTCCCAAAAGGTCTTCCGCCTTTGAAGGAATTTTCGTCTGACCGGAAGGGAATTCTATTTTTTTAAGACGAATGAGGATTTTGTCGCCTTGCCGATAGACATCGGCTTCGCTTTTTGAAAATTGCTTCTGGGCTGACTGAAGAGCAATTTGAAAACGTTTTTCACGTTCTGCCTTTTGGAGTTCTTCTTCCTGTTGTGACATTTCAGTACGGGAATTTTCAAGCTCACTTTGATAATCTTTAAGTTCTGATTTTGAATAATACAGTTCTTCGTCTCTTTTTCGCAATTCTTCATTTAGTTTATTCATGTTCTGAGTCTGTTGAACTATTTTTTGCGCCGCCATTTCGTCAAGATTGTAATTGGCTCGGCGTTGCTCCTCGACCACTGCCGAGAGCATAAGGGCAGAAAAATTAGCTTTCTTTACGGCTGTTTCTTGAGCTTCCGGATTCTGCAGATTGGTTTCTATTACACTTTCTGCGCTTCTCAAATCAAGTTCTGCCCGATTGAGTGAGCGTGGTGCGTACCTACGGGCTTTGTTCTTTATTGCAAATTCGATTTGTTGCTTTGCAAATGTCAGGTTTCTTCCTTTTGCTACATCACCACTTAATTTCTGATATTCATTCTGCAGCTGCGAAAACTCATTAACGTTGATTCGGTTATCATCCGCTAAGTCGCGGAATTTCTGATCAAGACGATTGAGTGTTGGGCTCAGTGCAGAATTTTGTCGAATGTCTGCATCCAGTGCTTTTCTCCTCACCGCGAGTAAACCCTCCACCCGCGGTGCCCTAGACTCAGCCACGGCTTTTGCGTTCCTGAACGCTTCATCGAAACCGCGCAACTCTTTAGCTACTTTTTCAAAATCGCGTCCTTTAGCATTTAATTTTTTTACCGAATCTAAACGCTCCGCACTTCTTTTCATTTCCTTAAATGCCAATACATCCCATTGGTCAGAGTACGCTCTGGTCATATCTAAATCGGCATTTGCGATTCTTTCGTTCAGGTTTGAGTTTTGCTCCGCCGCCGTCAACGGTGCGTTTTTAGACGACGTCGAAGAGCAACCGATGATAAGGCTTGCGCAACACAAAACGACCAAAGATAAAAAGAACATATTGAATATTTTTTGAAACATAAATTCCCCCTGCATACACGTCAATTAACGGCAGAGCAAAATCGATGCCTTTCCCTTCACTCAGAAACTTCATTTTGGCTCACGATGTTTTTTTTCTCTTACGGGAAAATACTACGCGCCTGAACGCAAAGTTCATCACAACGTTCGTTAAATGCTTTTCCGGAATGGGCTTTGACCCATTTCCACGAAATCTTATGTTTCAATATCAAAGTCCGTAATATCTCAATTTGATCGGAATTTAATCGGTTTGTTTTAGTATTTGATTCGGCCGTCTTTATTAATTCACGTGAATCTGAATGCAAATTGGCCTTGCTTCCAGGCTTTAAATATTGCAAAGCTTCGATGGCCGCCTGAAATTCCATTCGGTGACTATTCGTCTTTCGTTCTCGGCCTGAGCTTTCTTTTATCACCACCGAGTTTTGAACAATGACAAATGCCCAACTTCCCCATTTTCCTTTATGACTACCGTCGGTGTAAATATCAATTACATCAGATCGCTTTTCATTTCGCAGAATTTTGAGCAGCTTTTCAATAATCAACTTCGGCACCTAAAACCCTCAGTAAATTCATTGCCTCGGGCAGGCTCAGTCTGATTCCTTTAATATTCGTATTACGTAAATCAAAAAGATAATTTTTTGCAGACCTGAAATCTGCTTTGATTAAATTTGCGCGGTTGAAATTTGCACCGGAAAGGTCAGAGCGGTTGAACTGACTTTCTGCCAGTTCACAGCCTGAAAAATCGACGTCGACTGCCGCACAATCAACGACTTTCATTTTTTTCAATTTGAGCTGCTGAAAACTTGAAAAGTTCAGTTTGCAAACTGAAAATTCAGGAAATTCTAAGCGCCTTAGGTTGCACCAATTCACACCAATCAGGTTGCAAGCCTCAAACTTAACGTCGCGAAAACTGCAATTCGTCAAATCTTGATTGGCCAAGTTGCAGCTTTTGAAAACACAATTGACAAACTCTATTGACCTCAGCGAAACAGCCTGAAAGCTAATTGCCGAAAACTCGCAGTTCTCAAAGACCAAGTTCGAATTTAATTCAAGCTTAAAAAATTCATCTTCAGAAAACTTCATATCAAAAATCATTGATTAAGCCTACCAGCAATTCACTCAAAATCCTCTTCAAAAAATTCTAAAATATAATCTTTTTTTCGAATTGTGTCTTCATATCCCAATTTCAGAAGTGCCTGAATATAATCCGGCTCAAACGAAAGATAACTCAAGAGGTCTTTGCCTTTATGCGGCGTTACGCCTATACCGCGAAAAATATAGGTCAGTGTCGAAGGCAACGTAGTCATTC
>JAYVIY010000079.1:0-1923 GCA_043769795.1 Pseudobdellovibrio sp.
CAATGGAGAAAATCTAAATGCTAAAAGCCTACGCCTGTGTCTGGTCAAATGAAAGCGCTGCCGAGATGGTCAAGTTCTATAAATCAATCTTTAAAGGCACCAAAGTCGGCAAGTTTTCGTATTGGGGAAAAAATCCGATGGGTGTTAAAGAAGGTTCGGTGCTTACGGCACACCTTACCATTCTGGGCCAAAAGCTGATGCTCTTGAATGGCTATATGGATATTCCATTTAATAATTCCATTTCTTTTGTCGTGCCATGCAAAACTCAACGCGAGATCGACACCTATTGGAAGAAGCTAACGGCCGGTGGCGGTAAGCCCGTGCAGTGTGGTTGGTTGATCGACAAGTTCGGTGTTCGTTGGCAGATCGTACCCGCCGACTTCGACAAGTGGAACACCACAAAAAACAACGTAAAGAAAGAAGCTATGATGGTCGAGTTGTGGAAGATGAAAAAGCTCGATATCAAGAAACTGAAGGCCGCATTCGACAACGCTTAAGCAAAATAAGAACCCAGATTTCTACAGAAGATCTCTGGGTTAATTTTTATACCAACGTCAAAACAACTTTAATATTATTTCTTGTTGCGTTTGAATACGGGCAAACGATATGTGCTTTTTCAACGAGGTCCAGAGCCTGCAATTTTTCAATTTCAGGAATTGAAATTTTTAGTTCAACTTCAATTCCAAAGCCAGTCGGAATAGCTCCGATGCCGACGACGCCGTCAATTTTTACAGAGTCAGGAAGTTTTATCTTTTCTTTCATCGCTACAAACTTCAGGGCTCCCAGAAAGCACGCCGAATAACCTGCGGCAAAAAGCTGCTCAGGATTAGTTCCGAGCGCACCGGCCCCGCCCAGCTCTTTTGGGGTTGTCAGTTTGGCTTCTAAAGCGCCGTCTGATGATATTATTTGTCCTTCGCGCCCGCCAGTTGCGGTTGCTGAGGCTTTATAAACTACTTTTTCGATTTGGTTCACGTGATGCTCCTTTGGTTTAAGTTTATTGATTTTTCAAAATCCTGAAACGAATAAATACGGAATTAAAACATATGCGGAAATATCGCGTACTAAATAGTACGCGATTATTAGCAATGCCATACGCCAGCCGTAGCGTTTAAATGAAACTCTGATTCCCTCGTGTTTAATGCTGAAGACCATTTCTTTCATCTGTTGCATAGTTTTCGCCTTGTTAAAATTATTTCTGCCACTTACTTTCGATAAGTGCGCCGTATCGAGGATCACAAGCTTTGAAATTATTAATGTTTGGCCGAATGATTGCCTCTGGAAGCCCTTTCATTGTGTTTGCGATGATAGATGTCATTCGCTCCTGTTCTTCCGACGACAATAAACGGAATAAATCACCAGCCTGGGTGTAATCGTCATTTCCTAAGTTTTGATTGTGTCGGTCGGCAGTTCCGGAAAGGCGCAAGGGCGGTTCTGCAAAATTGCTATCTTGAACAGGCCCATCAAATCCATTTGGTTCATAGTTGTCTTGCTTTCCGATGTTGCCATCAAAGCGCATAGCCCCGTCGCGTTGGTAATTTAAAACCTCATTCTTTGGGCGATTTACCGGTAACTGTTGATAGTTTCCGCCAATCCTGTAGCGATGGGCATCAGGGTAAGAAAACAATCGAGCTTGCAACATTTTATCAGGAGAAGCACCAATGCCCGGAGGTAGATTTGCCGGAGAAAACGCCGACTGCTCAACTTCAGCAAAATAGTTTTGCGGATTTCGGTTCAGTTCAAGTACACCCACGTCGATTAATGGATAGTCTTTGTGAGGCCAAACTTTTGTCATGTCGAATGGATTTAAGTGATATGTATCAGCTTGCAGCTCGGGCATAATCTGCACTTGCATTTTCCACTGAGGGAATTCTTTGCGTTCGATAGCTTCAAAGAGATCACGTCCGGCATAATCAGGATCTGTTC
>JAYVIY010000080.1:0-5281 GCA_043769795.1 Pseudobdellovibrio sp.
AGAAATATCTGCATTTTTATTCTCCAATTCTTTGCTATAAACTAGATCCAAAAAAATTAAAAAAGTCAAACTGGTCGGGGTGCACGTTGTGGTGCGGAGCATGTGCGTGAGAGCCGAAGCGAAGGCGAAAACGCACGATCGCGAAGCGATCTGTCCGTGCTAGTAAACTGAGAATGGAAAATAGAAAATAGAGAAATTCCAAATCTAGTTTGGAATTTGGTAGGGGTGCACGGACTTGAACCGCGGATCCTCCGGTTATGAGCCGGATGCTTTAACCAACTAAGCTACACCCCCACATTGGTTTAAAAAGTTTCACTAGATTAGCAAAACGAAAAAGAGAGATCAATTGATCTCTCTTTTTTTACTCATTCTGTCGAGAATAGCAGCTATCTAGCTGTCGACGAAAGTCTTTAGCTTGTTCGATCTGCTTGGGTGTCGCAGTTTTCGTAAGGCTTTTGCTTCAATCTGACGAATACGCTCTCTTGTTACGTTAAAGTCTTGGCCCACTTCTTCTAAAGTGTGGTCCGATTCTTCACCGATACCGAAACGCATACGAAGAACTTTTTCTTCCCGAGGAGTCAAAGTCGAAAGTACACGACGTGTCTGTTCGGCCAGATTAAGATTAACAATGGCTTCAGCCGGATTAATAACTTTTTTATCTTCGATAAAATCACCGAGGTGAGAATCTTCTTCTTCGCCCACCGGAGTTTCAAGACTGATTGGTTCTTTTGCGATCTTGAGAACTTTTCTGACTTTATCAACAGGCATATCCATTTTATCGGCAATTTCTTCAGGTGTGGCTTCACGGCCCAACTCCTGAATTAAAAGACGCTGTGTACGCACCAGTTTGTTGATTGTTTCGATCATGTGAACCGGAATACGAATAGTTCGGGCCTGATCGGCAATGGCTCTGGTAATTGCCTGACGAATCCACCAAGTGGCATAGGTTGAAAATTTGAAACCACGTCGGTATTCGAATTTATCAACGGCTTTCATCAGACCGATATTACCTTCCTGAATTAAATCTAGAAATTGCAATCCGCGGTTCGTGTACTTTTTCGCGATAGAAACCACGAGTCGCAAATTGGCTTCAACTAATTCAGATTTCGCCAGGTCGGCTTCGCGTTCACCTTTCCAGATGGCCGTGTAGGTTTCCTGAATCCATTTGAAATTCATCGAGGTATCAACATGAAGACGCTTTAAACGCACTTCTGCTTCTTGCGCCTGAATAACATAAGACCGGAATCTTCCGAATGATAATCCCGTGTCGCGGGTCATCTTGGTTAATTCCTTTTCGTTCGTTTCAACAAGTTTAAGTCGCTCAACTAAACCGACCACATCCTTAGAGAAAGTTTTTTCCATACCGTCTTTAATACGACGACGTAAAGTTCCCATACGATTCACTAAATTTTTAAATTTAATCACAACGCGATTGATGGTTTTACGATTGAAGTTAATTGATTCAAAATTGGCCATTAACGTCTGGTTAATGACTTTGAGATCTTCCATTATTTTAGCTCTTGCGTTTGGATTTATATTTTCGTCACGTAATTGCGTAAAATGTTTTTCAGTGGCTTTTTGATATTCAGTTACGATGTTCATCAACTGGTAGATTTTTTCGATATATTCTTTTTCATCGTATTGGGTGTCTTCATCTTCAAGTCCGCGGAAAATCGACTTTACTTTGATACGACCCTGCTCAAGGCGTTTACCTAGATTAATAATTTCAAATGTACCCAAAGGCGATAAAAGCATTGATCTTACGATCTCGCGCTCGCCGCGCTCGATACGTTTAGCAATTTCAACTTCGCCGTCACGGGTTAGTAATGAAACTGAACCCATCTTGCGAAGATACAAGCGAACCGGATCGCTGCCCTTGACATCTTCGCCAGTGACTTTGTCTTCGTCGTCTTCGTCTTTTTCTTCTTTATCAACATCCGAAAGAAATTCTTCTTTTTCATCAGTTGCCGCGGCTTCAGTATGTTCGGTTATGATAATACCGTTTGCTTCAAGCGATTGCATGAAAGCATCAAGTACACTGACCGCTAAAACTTCAGCCGGAAGGCTTTCGTTGATTTCTTCAATCGTTACGCGGCCTTTTTCTTTTTGAAGCTTAACCAGCTTCTGTACTTCGTCTCTGGCTAGAGCTTCCTGCTCGGCAATCGAAATAACTTTTGCGTCTTTAGAGTTTTTTTCTGCCATTAAATCCCACCGTTTTTCTACTTATTAAAATCTAAAAAAATAAAAATTCTATGCGTCAGTTTTTTTTTCGGTTTTGTTCAAAGAAATTCTGCTTCGCTGAAGGTCATCAATTTCTTTTAACTTTTCCGTGTCGTTTTTATTTATTCCCAGGGCTATTTTTTTTGCCTGGTCTTTTAAAAACGTCTGTTGAATTCTTTTTGAACAATCTAAAATCATTTTGTTTTCTTTTTCCGCATCGAACTCGCCGAGCCCGACTGAAGAATTCAAGAACAAAAGTTCAGGCTGATCCACATAGTCAATTAACAGACTGGTCAATCTATCAAACTTACTAACGTCTTGTCTATACACTTGCTCTGCTTTTTCAAAGAGATTTTTAATACCTAAGTGACTGATTTGGCTCAAGATTTGCTGTGAAATGAATAATTCAAAATTGGCACGACTCTTGAGTGAAAGCTGTAAGAGCAAAGCTTCTGCCTGCGTTGCACCTGATATCAAAAATAAAGGCTTAACAGGCTCAGCTTGAGTTATTTTTTGGGCAACTTCAGCAACTTCGTTTGTTTGGCTTGTGGGCCTCTGCTGGTAGTCTTTGCTGCTGCCGGTGCTGGTTAAAGCCGATCTGACCCACTCAATACCCACCGTCATGCGGTGCGAGAGCTCCTGAGCATATAAACTTTTTAAACGTGAATCAGGAATGGCATCGAAAATCGGTCTGACCATATCAATGAGCTTCACTTTTTGCGAGGCCTCGCCTTTGTAATCAGCCATCCACATCTGCAAAACCATGTTAAATAATTCGGGGCTGGAATCGATCTTTGTTTTCAGAGACTCCAAACCGAACTTTGTAACATATTCATCCGGATCTTTTGCTTCAGTCAGAATCAACCCCTTCGGGTACAAACCCGCCGCCAATAGAAGCGGCAGACTTCTTTCTGCCGCCCGCTTACCGGCCTCGTCACTGTCAAATAAGACAACCACATTTGTTGTCAGTCTTTTGAGGAGTTTCGCGTGTTCGGCGGTTAGTGCTGTTCCCATACTGGCGGCCACATTCTTTAAACCGGCCTGAAAGAGCGAAACCAAGTCCATGTAACCTTCGACAATGATTACTGAATCTTCTGACCTGATGTATTTTGCCGTGTGCGCCAAACCATAAAGCACCCGGCTTTTATTAAAGACCTGCGTCTCGGGGCTGTTGAGGTACTTTGGCTCGCCCTGATCGTGAATACGTCCACCAAAAGCCAGCACTTCCTGCATAGGAGACAATATAGGAAACATCAATCGGTCGCGAAAGAGATCAAAATAGCCATTACCTTCTTTGCGGGCTCTGATCAGTTTTGATTCTTCTGCAAAGCTATCGCTGATGTTTTGTTTATTGAGGTAATTGGCCAAGCCTTCCCATTCGGTGGAGGCATAACCGATCTGAAATTCTTCAATCGTTTCAGGTTTAAGTTTTCTTTTCTGGATGTAAACTTTTATCGGATGATCATTTGGAACGCGCTTCAGAGTTTCAAAGAAATAATGGGCCGCGTGTTTATTGGCTTTCATCATTAATTTTTTAGAGTCCTGCTGTTCTTGATATTTTTCATTTTGCTCAGACTGAATTTCGGGAAGCGCAATTGACGCTCTTTCGGCAAGAAACTCGACGGCCTCCGGAAAACTCATGCCGTTGTAGTCTCTTAAAAAACTAAAAACGTTACCGCTTTTTTTACAGCCAAAACAATGATAAACCTGTTTCGCTTCAGAAACAGAAAAACTCGGCGTCTTTTCCGCGTGATCAGGAAAAGGACAACGGCCCATGTAGCCGTTTCCGCTTTGTTTGAGTTGAGTGTACTGTGAGATGATGTCCGCTAAGTTGTTGGCTTCTTGCACTCGATCGACGAATTCGGGTGGAAATCTCAATAGGTCTCCAGAAATCTGTTAATTTAACTTTGCTTTAATTATTTCGCTCATCAGTTTACCGTCTGCTGACCCAGCGGCGCGGGCCTGAACTTCCTTCATTACGCCACCCATGTCTTTCATGGTTTTAGCTCCTGTGGCTACGATAACTTCAGTCACTAATTTCTCGATCTGCTCGCGATTCATCTGAGAAGGTAAATAAGTTTCAAGAATTTTCAGTTCGGCACTTTCCTGATCAGCAAGATCAGTGCGACCGGCAGCGCTGAATTGTTCGATTGATTCTTTTCGCTGTTTAACAAGTTTTTTTACGACGGTCATAACATCGTCAGCGGTGATCGGTGTTGGTCGTGAATCGATTTCTTTATTTTTTATCTGGGCGTTTAAAAAACGAAGTGTGTTTAATTTAACTGTGTCTTTCGACACCATGGCCGACTTGATGTCGGCCAATATTTTTTCGCGTAATTCCACGACGGTGCTCTCTTTCAGTTCACTGGGAGAAATTACTCTCCCCAGCTACGACGTACTTTTTTTTGCGCACGTTTACGTGCAGCGATAGATTTTTTCTTATCTGCCATGCTCGGCTTTTCAAAATGTTCGCGTTTTTTTATTTCAGAAAGAATTCCTGCTTTTTCACAAGATTTTTTGAATTTACGAAACGCTCCTTCGAAGCTTTCTCCGTCTTTAACTTTAACTAATGCCACTGTAGTCACCCGCCTTCCAAATGTGGACTGTGCTATCAGCGCCCCTTCAATTAAGAAAAAGTCTTGATAGCAGAATGAAAATCAACTAAAGAGGTATAACAAAGGGCAATGCCGATGACACCCAAGAACACGCCTATTGACGCGCATAATCATACAAAAATAGACTATAGTAAGGCGGATGCGAAAGATCTTAAGTTCATGAATCTGGCCATCAAGCAGGCAAAGCTCGGTGAAATAAATGGAGAAGTTCCTGTTGGAGCAATAGTTGTAGACAAAAATGGCAAAATTATCGCCAAAGCCACCAATCTTCGAGAAAAGCTAAAGAGTACCCTAGGCCACGCTGAACTAGTGGCCATTCACCGTGCCTGCAAAAAACTCGGATCCTGGAGACTCAGCGATTGCACACTTTACGTTACACTTGAACCTTGTTTTATGTGCTCGGGAGCACTTCAACAGTCACGAATTTCAAGAGTGGTCTACGCTGC
>JAYVIY010000081.1:0-5271 GCA_043769795.1 Pseudobdellovibrio sp.
CTTAGGCTTATGTAACAGTAAGTATTTAAATTGATACTTGCTTACAAAATCAGAGGTTGGTTGTTTAAGAAACAAATCGTATTCATGATCGACCCTGTCCGAAAAAATTATATTTCGAGTGTCGATAAAATACTTATTATTCTGAACCAGTGCAAGGTCGCTGCCGTACTCCCAAGAGTTAAATATGGGCCCGTCATGGGTACTTAAGAACTGATTTATTTTTTCGACTCTATAATCCTGATTGAAAGTAGAGCTGTATTTTTCAGGAAGGTAATCTTTTATGTGCCGTTTAAAGAATGGGCTCATTAAGGCGACAGCAACAGCAATGACAAAAATAATACAGGCATTGACAGCTTCAGAGTAGCGTTTTGAGGTGAAAGGCTTAGCATTTCTATTCACGAGTTCATCAAAAATAAAAATCGGCAAAACTAAAAAAATGAAAAAAGTGTTTCGTAAAGCAAAAAAGCCACTGATCCAAAGTAAGAAAAACGGATTTGAAAAAACAGCTAGAGCTTTTTCTTTGGTTCTGACCTTGAAAATGAGAATAGCCAGCAACAATCCTGAAATCGTGTAAAAGTAGGAGCTAGTAAACGGGTAATCAAAGTTATGGGTCGGAAACCATTCATTTAAATTTCGGGCTTTTGAGATAATGGCCGTTTCCCAGGTATACGGAATAACTCTAAAAGTGAACGGATTGATTAAAATGCTCAAAATCACTAAAACAAAACTAAGAAATCTGTTTAAAAGCAGCTTCATTTTCTTTTGCAGCAACAAAAACGGAATTTGCCATATAATCATCAAGGGTAATATTAAAAATGATCCGTGAACATTGACCCAGAGAATTTCAAGAAAAACCAGACTGAGTAAGTCTTTTAACCGAAATTCCATGTTTTTTCGAATCGAAAGCAAATAAAAAGAAATGATAAACGGAATTGTAGAAACCAATGCCGGGCGGGGCAGATAAATAATAGATAGCCCTAGAAATGAAATTACAAATAGAGTAATGGTTTTAGCATCCCAGAAATTTAAAATTTTTGATTCCGACGTTTTCTGCTGTTTCAGAAATCGGAGCCAGTAAAACAGCCAGACCGCCGGAATCAGCGCATGCGCAACAGCTACAAGTTCAATTCCATTGAGTTTAAAAAGCAGGCCGTAAACTAGGCTCAAAAAAACCGGATAAACCATCGGAATTGTCTCTGATAGCGTGTAAGTATCTAGAGAAATAACATGAGCTTGATCAATTGAATCGATACCGAGTTTTACCCAAATTGACAAATCGCCAACCGAAATCGGATTATAGAAAAATAAAAGGATCGGAATTAAAGTAAAGATGCAGAAATAAAAACTATTTCGAGACATCATTATACATTCATTTATTTAGTTTCGGAGAACGTAAATGTCAGAATAATTTCGACCCAGTTCTTCTGAGTCCATTCCATAGCCAACCACGTAGCGGTCTTCTATTGTTTTTCCGATATAATCCGCACGAATCGGCAGTTCTCGTCTTGCGGGCTTATCAAGTAAGGTAACTATTCGAAGAGAAGCTGGGTTTGAAGCCAACAGTCTGTTTTTCAGAAAGCTGAGCGTGCGGGCAGTATCAATAACTTCTTCAACAATAATTACTTCTTTTCCGGTAATATTAATGGTGATGTCTTTCGTCATACGAATTGCGCCACCTTTTTCTGTCGATTGAACATAGACAAAATCCACTTGTTGCATTAATCCGACTTTTCTCATCAGATCGGCCGCAAAATGAATCGATCCACGAAGTGGACAAATAAAGATGATTTCTTTTCCTTCATAATCACTTTCGATCTGTGAAGCCAGTTTTGAAACCAATTTAGAAATTTCGTCTTTAGATAGAAAGGATGTCATTTCGTCTTTTATTTGAGCCATATAAAATCTTTCTTACAGATGTAATGTTGTAACACCGGCAGCTTGCGCCATTTTTAAATAACGTATTGCTTCCTGGTTTTTTGAGTCGTGTCGTAAAATATTCTCCCACTGATCAACTGCTTCGGCAATATGGTGCGAATTATACAGTATTAATCCAAGCTTGAGTCGAGGGGCAGTAAGTCTCGGGTCGGCTTGCAAGAGGGCTTTAAGCTCGCGGATTGCTTTGTCTTTTTGTCCGGCCTGAACATAACATTCAGACAATCTCAGAATCAGATCGAGTTTCTTAGACGATAGCGATATGGCCTTCTGGTATTGTTCAATGCATTCATCATAACGTTTATATTGCAAATACATATCTGCCAGTTCTGAATGTTTAGCAGCAAATTTTTCATTGATATTAGGTTCTGCAATTTGTTTTTTTGCATCCAGTTGTGCTTTTGCGTCTTCAAATATTTTTTTTGCATCATCGTAACGGCCGATGTCGTTCAGAATAATTGATAATCCTACAGCGGCGTCGGTATAGCCGGGTTCAATCTCAAGAGCTTTTTTAAAAGTCGAAATCGCCTTATTAAATTTTCCTTGGTCGTAGTAAATTGTGGCCAGCATTTGTAATACTTCGGGATTTTTCGAATTAAGAAGCGTTGGCTGATTTAAAATAGGTTCAGCCGTAGCATAGTCGCCCTCAATAAAGGCAGATCGCGCTTCTTCAATCAATTGGTTAGAAAATGATTTCATCAGAGCCCCTCTTTTTTGATGGCTTTGGCTTCATCTGAATCAGGAAACTTTGTCATTAACAGTTCTCTGTAGGTTTTCAATTTTTCATCGTCTTTCAGTTTTGCTGAACTTCTGATAACACCTGCCAGTGAACGTGGCTGCAAGCCAAAATCCGGAAACCTTTTGTAAGAGCCAATATAACGTAATGTAGCTGAGTCATACTGTTGTTGTTTAAAGTAAAAATCGGCCACATACAGTTCTTTTTGATTAAGCATGACAAATGCTTTTTGTCGGTACTCTTTAGCTTCTGCAATAGATGGCGAATTTGGATATTTTTTCAATAATTCGTTAAAACTGTAAATGGCGTCATTTGCCAACGCAATATCGCGATCAATTGTTTCCGGAAGTTGATTAAAGTAGCTCATGCCGATTTTAAAAATGACGTAATCGATTTTTGGATGTTTTGGGTGGAGTTCTTTGAAGTTCTGATAGGTAATTTGGGCTTCTGGGTAATCTTCGCTCTTAAAATGCACTTCGGCGATAGCTAATTCGGCCTCGGTTGCATAAGAACTGTATGGAAACTTATTTTTCACTTCGGTATATCTTTGAATTGCTACCAAGTATCTTTCAGCATCTTCAAATTCTTTTGCAATTTTGAATGCGGCTTCGGGAGTGTCGGCCTTCTTTTCATCGCTTGCACACGAAAAAATTAAATTACAAAACAATAAAATAAATAATAATTTCAAGATCTTAGTACTTTGCATTTTCACCTGATTTTAGCCCTTAAAATGATAAAACCCGAACGAGGATTCGATGTCAAAGTGAATCGAAGTCAGCTCATACATTGAATCACATCACTGCCCAAAAGTTAAGCTAAGAATTTCAAGCTGAGTTTTTTTGATCCAGCCTGAAAATGCACCCGGATATCTCACTTGGAGGTATCCTTGGTCGGCCCGCAAAACTTCAAGTTCTTGTCCTGATTGAAGTTCGAAAATTATAGGTTTGTTTTCTCCGGGGGCCGTCTGGACCTGAGCTTTTTCAGAAATAACCAGGGCTCGGGTCGTAGCTAAATCTTGATAGCGAATGTAACTACCTGAAAGCATTAACAAAGCGAAAGCAAACGACGTTAAAAAAGGCCATTTTTTCGGAGACGCAAAATTATTTGCCAAGCGATTCTTTTGACCGAGCAAGATTCCTTTGAGAAACAGCCAAATCGAAATAAAAAGTAAAATTAAGCTAATCGAAAGCCAGATATCGATGGAGATTTTACCAACGAAGGATTCAATATAATCAAAATTTGTTATTTGGTGTGCAATCGACGGAATTTCTACTTTTTTAGAAAAGTGTTTGAAAGAGTCCTGAGCCATTTGGTTTTTAGGATT
This sequence comes from Pseudobdellovibrio sp., assembly GCA_043769795.1. Lineage (GTDB taxonomy): Bacteria > Bdellovibrionota > Bdellovibrionia > Bdellovibrionales > Bdellovibrionaceae > Pseudobdellovibrio. The sequence goes on from JAYVIY010000081.1 coordinate 3,993, forward strand.
CAAAGTGACTGATTTTTTAGACCAAATGTAGGCCTTTAAAAAGTCGCCCTTTTCAAATGCAGACGTCGCCATATTATGAAATACCACCGATGCCTGCGAATTGTTCATTTCATTCGCACTTTGGTCGAGTAACTTTTGATAAGCTTGCAGAGATCCGTCCCAGTTTTGGGACTGTTGAAGAGCTAAAGCCTGATCAAACATCTGGGTGTATGATCCGCCGGTTGCCTGACCTGAGTTATTTTGAGTTTCATTTTCTTGCGGCATATAGCCAAAGTCTACAAAGATTCTCTCGTCATTGTCACGCGCTACCGCAGCGATGTAAGATAGGGCGAATCAAAATGCGCTTTAACGAAAGGTAACCTATGTTGTCAGTTTTTAAAAATGCGATTGCTCAGATCTCCAACGCCGACGAAAGTTTAGTCGGACGAAAAATTGAAAATGATCCAGTTGTCGAAAGTTTGATTTCTGATCTCGTCGATCAGGTTACTGCGCACAATTCGGCTCTGGATTCAATTCGAAAGCCTTTGACCACAATGATTGAAAAATCTAAATCAAAAATTGATCATATCGGATCCCTGCGCGGTCGTCCTTTATATCACAACTATATCGGCACCGGCGCAGGACGCGGCCCTTTTGTTGAGCTTGAAGATGGAAGTATTAAACTTGATTTGATTAACGGTATTGGCATTCATATAATGGGTCATAGTCATCCCCGTGTGATGAAAGCGGCTGTTCGTGGTGCATTAGCCGATGTGATCATGCAAGGAAACATTCAGCCTAACAACGAATACATAAAGCTCACTGAAAAACTAGTACAGATCGCCGGAAGAAAAAGTAAGCTCAAGCACGCTTGGTTTTCAACATGCGGAACTATGGCCAATGAAAATGCCCTGAAAATGGCGCGGCAAAAGAACTCGCCGGCTAAACTGGTTTTTGCAATGAAAAATTCTTTCGCCGGCCGTTCAACAATGATGGCCGAGGTCACGGATAACCCCGCTTATAAACAAGGACTTCCCGAATACAATGAAGTTTTGAGAATACCTAATTTTGATAAACGAGACCCTCAGAGTTCCGAAAAAGCATTGCGCGCAATGAAAGAACAATATGCCGCGAATGAAAAAAATCTTTCCTGTTTCGTTTTTGAACCCATGCTCGGTGAAGGCGGTTTTGTGCCGACGCCTCGTGAATTTTACATTCCGATGCTCGAATTCTGTAAACAAAATAAAATTGCAATTTGGGCTGACGAAGTTCAGACCTTTGCAAGAACCGGGGAATATTT
>JAYVIY010000082.1:0-1918 GCA_043769795.1 Pseudobdellovibrio sp.
CGAAGAACAGAAAACGATCGAAAAAACAATTGAAGATATTGGCGTCTGTATGTTGACCACAATTAATCAATTGGGCGGACTGCATAGCCGTCCGATGTATGTTCAGGAAATCGACGAAGAAGGCAGCCTTTGGTTCTTCACTTCGTCCAAATCAAATTTAATGGAAGAACTAAATAAAATACCCATAGTCAACGTAACATTTTCAGCTTTTGGTAAAGATAAATTTCTTTCGGCAACGGCATTGGCCTATGAAGTTTATGATCGTAAAAAAATGCGTGAACTCTGGACACCAGCTTTAGAAGTCTGGTTCAAGGAAGGAATTGAAACACCTGACATCACCTTGGTAAGAATAGATCTGCAAGAAGTCGAATATTGGGATTCTCCCAGCGCCTCTTTCGTTAAAGTTGCCGGAATTGTCAAACCGGCAGAATTCAATGAAATCTACTCGGCCAGCATCAAAAAGAACAACTATCACATTATGAACTGATGGTTTAGATCAGGTTTTCGGGCTGGAATTTTTCGGCGGTTAACTCTGATTTAAGTTTTTGGCTATAATCAATATCCCATTCATTTAAGTATTGTTTTAAGACCGACGGGTTTTGTTGCAGATCACAGAGCGCAATGTGGCCGTCGGGTCGGACTAAATAAAATGCATCCTTTGCAAATCCGGCTTCTTCCGCCATTACGCCCCATTCGAACTCATATATTCTGAACCCCCGAAAGTTTGCAACGCTGTTGAAGTTTGAGTGCACTCGCCCGTAAATCTGAATATGCCATTCAAGCCCGTTCAGACTAGTATAGTTGTCGAAAGTATCTGTTTTAAGCCAGGGTAAACGGTCACCGGCTCTTATTTTTCCGGTCGAACCATCACTGAGTAGGCTCTCGCGGTAGTTCACCGAAGATTGCGAGAAAAATTTGCTAAATATATTTCTAAAAAATCGAAAGTTTCTGAACATTTTGACCGAAAGTGGAATCACAAACGAACGACACAGGCCACCCAAGAAACTTCGTCCTGAAATGAAATGGAAGAGGTGATCTGAGTATCGATTGAGTTTTTCTGCAAAAGCGATTCTTTCGGTTTCAAAGGTAAGCAAAATTTTACTTGAGGTTTGACCTTTCAACACGCAGTTTAACTTCCACGCCAAGTTAATGGCGTCGCCGATGCCGGCGTTCATCCCGTGACTGAACGCCGGGCTGTGCGTGTGACCGGCCCCGCCGATCAGAAATGTTCGGCCCTGACGAATATGACTGGCAATACGCTCAATCACTTTATAAACCGTAAACCAAGAAATTTCGTCGACGTGAAGCTGACTGCCGGCGGTGACTTCGTCTGCAATATTAACAAACGAGAGATTCTCTTTATTTTCGCTATCAGGCGGTACGATTCCCATTATCCGTAATTCATTTTTTCCGGTTAGAGGCTGCACAATACTTGCGTTCTGCCGACTGAGGTAAACACTGATTTTGTTTTTGTCGTCGGTCGCAGTTGCGGCCGAATCAGCCAGAAAAAAGCTGCGGTGAAAACTGCGTCTGAAAAACTTGACGCCTAAAATTCGTCGTATCAGGCTGTCGTCGCCGTCGCAGGCACAGAGGTAGGTCGAGGTAATTATTTCTTCGCCTTTTGAACTTTTAACTACCGATTCAACCTGAAATTTATTCTGGGTAAAAGTTTTTAGTTCAACTTTTCTTTCAATGTTAATGTTTAGTGATTTTAATTTGTTTGTTAGAATGCGTTCATGGGTGTCCTGCGAAAGAAAATAGAGTGCCGGATAGGGGCTTCTCGATTTAAACGGATCATAAAGTTCAATCGTAGTGGAACTATTTTTAAAATAATAGAACTTAATTTCTGAAACCGGTTTTCCCGCAGCAATGACTTCGTCAATGATGTCGAGTTGCCGATAAAATTCGAGAGTGCGCG
>JAYVIY010000083.1:0-5264 GCA_043769795.1 Pseudobdellovibrio sp.
GAAAGTAAAATTTCATTTCTTTTATTTGTGATGGTCAATTGTGGGATTTGAAACTTAACCTGACTGTCGTTTGCAGGGAAATTAAATCTCAGGCCCGAATCATAAACCACGACACGATCGATGGGCACCAACTCTAATAACTTGAAGACGTCATCAATTGGCAGAGTGGCCTTTGTTTTTGCCGTATCAGTGGAAACGGTGTAGCTCCATTGCGCCGATTCAATAATTAATTTTGAAAGGTTAATGTGCCCGACAATTAAGTCGAAGATATCTAGCTGGGCCGTTACGTGATCAACCATTAGCGAAGGTTGATTGATCAGATTTTTTTTAAATTTCAGATTGAGGCCCTGAGCAGAGAGCTGTAGTTTAAGCAGTGAAAAATCAATTTTATCCACTTCAATGTGTACGATGCTTTGTGACTCGTTTATCTTCGGGATCTGTCGCAGGAGAAAACTCAGAGTCATGGGTTTTAAAACGCTAACCCAGAGACTTACGGTCAAAATAAGCAAGAACAAGGGCGCAAGGTAAAGTCCCGTGTTTTTTAATCGGCTCATGAATTTTTCCATTCATGAATGAGGGCCTCGGTTGAACGATAGTACGGAACCTTAGCTGAAAGGGTTTCTAAAATCTGGATGGCTGTTTGCTTCTGACCGAGACCGTAATAGGCCTGTGCTTTCAGATAAATGGCCCCATAGGTCGATTCAGGGGTGTAGGTCATGTTTCTTTCAAGACTTTCAATGTGCTTAAGCAAATCAAGGTAGCGTGAAGATTCAAAAAGAATTTCAGCCTTCAGCCATTCGCTGGCAAAGGTGCGCGGCGCTTTATTTATTAATTCTAAACTGAGATCATAAAGCCCGAACTGCAAGGCGAGCATGGCCAGATTGTAAATCTGATCAGGCTGTTCTGTTTTTAACCGATTGGCTAAATTGTTAATGTGCCCGGTAAGTTCTGAAATGAAAACTTCAGTGTCTTTCGGCACCGACTCAACGACCTTTTTGGAGTAGCGGTTGGCGGCAGGAGCTCTGATTCTAGCTAAGATGTCGTCGGCCTTTTTTTCTAGGTGAGCCTGATGCAGTAATTTGACATCGTTGTCGTCGGGAAATATTTTAACTAACTGCTGCAAAGTCTGTTCTTCCTGGTCGGCCAACTGGTAGAGTCGATTATGATTAAGCTGCGTAATGAGTTTTGATTTCAGGCGTAACTGAGTGGCTTCGAATTCTGATTTTTTGTTTGCTAAGTAATCGGAAACCGCCGGAACCGAATTAACCAAGGTCGGAGATTTGGCTGCATTTTCAAAATTTTTAATTTTTTCAAAAAATTGATCAATGATATCTATCAGCGTGGTACTTAGCTTGGGTTCGTTTTCAATGTAAGCTTGAATAAATGAACCCCAAGGAAAATCTGAAAGTGAATCTTTAATTAGGCACTTAAGATAAAATTTAAAAAGCAGGTCGATTCGACCTGCAGTTGTTAAAAAGTGACTGATACTTTCAACCTCTGATGGGCTGAGTACGTCACTCTTTTCGTACTTGGATATAATTTCGGCGCAGATTATTTCAAGAGTGTGACCACCTTGAAATAAAGTATTTAGTTCAAGCTCAAGACTGTTGTTACCAGCCAAGTCTTAAACCCGGACTATTTCTGATTAACACGTTCAACGTATGCACCGGAGTCCGTGTCAATTCTTAAAAGATCGCCTTCATTGATGTGCAGAGGTACTCCGACAACGAGGCCGCTTTCCATTGTTGCAGGTTTAGTTGCGCCGGTAACACGATCGCCTTTTACGCCGGGATCTGTTTGAGCCACTCGCAAGTTAACTGCGTTTGGCACATCAACGACAACAGGTTTGTCATTGTACATGGTGATGACAACAACGAGATTTTCGCAGAGATAATATTTTGAATCACTCATTTCGTGTTCCATCATGCAGATCTGCTCGAACGTGGTCTGATTCATAAAGTTGTAACCACTGTCGTCTTTATAAAGAAAAGTCATTTCGATATTTTCAACGTTAGGTACGTCAAACTTTTCACCGGATTTAAATGTTCGCTCGAGATTGGTGCCGGTCAGCAGACTGCGCATTTTTGTGCGAGAGAACTGATTGCCCTTTCCAGGTTTAACGTGTTGAAAATCCACAATCACGTAAGGTTGCCCATCAACCATTAATTTCAGACCCTTTTTAAAATCGGATGTTTCATACATAATTTACTCCAAATATTTGATTTAACAGTGTAAATCATCAAATTTAAGTCGACAACAATTCGCTTTTATTTGATTCGATTCTGCGCAGCAACATTCGGAGCGCATTAATTTTCTTTTCATTTATAATTTTCTGTTTTGCCAGAGATGCATTTACTGCTGATTTGGGTCGCAAATAAGCCGGTTCTTCATAAACCGAAAGTTTTAAGCGCCGCGATTCAATTTCAGGGTGGGGGCCGTGTTCTGCTGTCCATTGGTTAAGCAGGGTTAGTGCCTTTTCAGATTCGTGCCTGACAATCAATGCATCGATAAAAGAAATCTTGCGCAAGAGAGCCTCATTGGGTTTAGCCCAAGGCTGGTCGACCTGAGGTTTTTTCTCGATGACACCTAAATTATCAGGCAGTTTCTTGAGTTCAAAAATATCATCTTCGTACTCATCTGCAGTTAATAATTCGAGCTTGGCCACAGCCCGTCGTGCCATCGGATGCGTAGGATTAAAAAACAGTACTTTTTTAAATGCATGGAGAGCTGGTTTGCCTTTTTTTAATTCAAGTTGGGCCTCGGCCATTTCGAGCCAGGCGCGCCAGTTTTCGGGAGCCAGCAAAACGGCCTGAGTTAGTGGTGCGATGGCTTCGTTATACATTTTTTTTAATTTAAAGATGCGTCCGAGTATAACTAATCCGGAAATTGATCTCGGATGAAATTTAAGGCTTTGCTTGACTAATTTTTCGGCTTCTTCGGTCATGTCTCGCGCCAGGTAAAGGTCTGCGAGTCGGGCAAATTGCGGAAATTTCGGGTCTAATCTCAATTCATTTTGTAGCGTTGCAATTTCATCTTCTTGTGTCATATCTGAAGAAAATCGTCTCATTATATTGACTGAAAGAAAAGCAACTTATTCAATGAGCTATGATTATTTTAGGAATTGATCCGGGATCGCGATTTTTAGGTTACGCCGCTTTGTCGGTTGAGAGCAGTGGTCTGAAGCCTATTGATTTCGGAGTGCTTAAATTTAATCCGGACATTCCACTTGCAGAAAGATTACAGTCGATAGGCTTTGGTGTTAAGCAATTGTTTGAAAAACACCGACCGGATCATTTATCTCTTGAAAAATTATTCTTAGGAAAAAATGCCGATAGCGCTTTCAAAATGGGCCATGCCCGTGGCGTAATAATTTATGAATCTTTGCTCGCTCAGTGTAAAGTTTATGAATACGCCACCCGCGTGGTCAAAAAAGGCATAACAGGAAATGGCGGCGCCGATAAAGAGCATGTTCGACTTGTGGTTCAGAATATGTTAAAGCTTGGGCCGGTCAAATCGCTAGACGCTTCGGATGCGCTGGCGATGGCTTGTTTTCATGCGTCTCAGTTGCGCGTGCTCAACTTAAAACGACAACAAAAAGAACGGGACTTGGCGTGATTGGTTTTTTAGATGGAACTGTTTTTGATGTATCTATTGATTCTTTTATTCTGAACGTCAATGGCGTCGGTTACGATATTTCAGCGTCGGCACAGACTCTCGCAGACGTTCAGGTTTTGTTAGGTCAGAAAATGAAAGTCTGGATTTATTCGCATGTTCGCGAAGACGCTTTTCAACTTTTCGGGTTTTTAACCCGACCTGAAAAAGATTTTTTTATCCAGTTACTGAAAGTCAATGGAGTAGGCCCCAAGTCGGCTTTATCCGTGCTTTCGGGGGCGCGGCTTTCCCAGATTCAGGATTGGATCGAAGCTAGCGACGCTAAAGCGCTTTCATCATTGCCAAAAGTCGGGAAAAAAACTGCTGAGCAGATTATTCTCACACTGCAGGGTAAACTTGTAAGAATTGAGACTAAATCAAAGGGCCTGAAATTAACTGAAACTCATAGGCAAATTTCTTCGGCTTTAACAAATCTGGGTTTTAAAAATCAGACGGTTGACCAATTTGTTTCTACTTTAGCGCAGACAATAACCATTGAAGATGGCGTGCGCGAAGGTCTTAAAATACTGTCGGGGCAATTATAATGGAAAGAACTTTACAGAGCGAAATGCAAGAACTAGATATTAAATGGGAAAACAAATTAAGACCTCAGAGCTTTGAAGAGTTTCCCGGCCAAAAAGAAGTCAAAGATAAAATGCGGGTTTTCGTTCAGGCTGCTCGCCAAAGAAACGAGCCCCTTGATCATACTTTGCTTTTCGGTCCTCCGGGGTTAGGAAAAACTACACTAGCTCAGATCATTGCCCATGAACTCAAGGTAGATATTAAAATAACTTCAGCTCCTGCAATAGATAAAAAAGGCGATCTGGCGGCAATGCTGACAAGCCTTAAACCTTTTTCAATTTTATTCATTGATGAGATTCATCGTTTACCGAGGGCAATCGAAGAGTACTTATATACCGCTATGGAAGATTATTACATTGATATTATCACCGGAGACGGCCTGGGATCTCAAACGATGAAATTTCAACTGGTGCCTTTTACCTTGGTGGGAGCCACCACTCGCGCCGGACTCCTTGATAATCCTTTTCGAGATCGCTTCGGAATTCAGGAGCGATTACAGTTTTATGACCGCGAATCTCTTTGTCAGATTTTAATTCGCTCAGCCCAGATACTTAATCTCGTGTTAAATGAAGAAGCGGCCAGCGAGCTGGCCCGCCGAGCCCGAGGCACGCCCCGTGTGGCAAACCGGCTGTTAAAACGCGTACGTGATTATGCTGAAGTTAAAGGTGACGGTACGATCACCCTTGAAATTGCAATCTATGCCCTGGATCAGCTGGGTGTCGATAAAAATGGACTCGACGAAATGGATCGCCGAATACTTAAGATCATTGCGGAGAAGTACGATGGAGGGCCGGTAGGTATCGAAACCCTCTCTTCGGCGTTGGGAGAGGAAGCTGAAACACTAGAGGAGGTTTACGAGCCTTTTCTAATTCAGGAGGGCTTCATTCAGAAAACCCCTCGCGGTCGAATGCTGACCAATTATTCGCGACAATTAAGTTTAATCTGACCCGTGAATTGGTTCGATTTTATTGGTAAAACAGGGTGTTTTAGACTATAGTTTCGAGATTATGTTCTTTCAGAAAACCATTCGC
>JAYVIY010000084.1:0-13326 GCA_043769795.1 Pseudobdellovibrio sp.
CTGAAATCGCAACTCGAACGTATATTGAACCTCTTAAATTTGACTACCTTAAAAAAATTATTGAGACTGAAAAACCAGACGCAGTCATTCCGACATTGGGCGGTCAAACGGCGCTGAACCTGGCTCTGGAGCTGGATAAAAAAGGCGTGCTGAAAGAAAATAAAGTCTTGATGCTCGGTGCAACTCCCAGCGTGATCGAAGCGGCTGAAGACCGAGAAAAATTCAGATCCATTCTCGATGAATTAAACGCAAAATACCCTAAGAGTGAAATGGTAAAAAGCTTTGAACAAGGCTTAAAGGCAGCAGAAATTCTCGGCTATCCTCTTATTTTACGGCCAAACTACACCTTGGGTGGTGGCGGCGGAGGTATTGCTTATACTCCGGAAGAATATTCCAACATGCTTGTTCAGGCCCTGCATGAAAGTCCGACCACCGAAGTTCTCGTTGAAGAAAGTATCCTTGGCTGGAAAGAGTTTGAGCTTGAAGTTATGCGCGACTCATCAGGTACTTTTGTTGTTGTCTGTTCGATCGAAAATTTCGATCCGTGTGGGGTGCACACCGGAGACAGTATCACAGTGGCGCCGCAGCAGACTTTGACCGACCAGCAATACCAGTCGATGCGGGACGAAGCCTGTAAAATTATAAATCGTGTTGGTGTTCAAACCGGCGGTGCCAATATCCAGTTTGCGGTACATCCTGTAAGCGGCGAACGCGTTGTCATCGAAATGAATCCGCGGGTTTCGCGTTCGTCAGCACTAGCCAGCAAAGCGACGGGTTTTCCGATTGCGAAAATAGCAGCACTGCTAGCAGTGGGCTATAATCTTGATGAATTAAAAAATGACATCACGAAAGTTACGCCAACCTGTTACGAGCCGGCGCTCGATTATGTAGTTACAAAAATTCCTAAATTTGCCTTCGAAAAATTTGCAGGCTCAAAAGATCTTCTGACAACTCAAATGAAAAGTGTCGGCGAAGTAATGTCTATCGGCCGCACCTTTCAAGAGTCTTTTATGAAAGCAATGGCTTCACTTGAGGTCAACGCGGAAGGTATTCCAGATATTCATTTCAGTCTGGAAAAAATTTCCTATCCAAATAGTCAGAGAATCTGGCATATATTCCAGGCATTGAGGCATGGTCTGAAAATCGAACAGATCAACGAACTGACAAAAATTCACCCTTGGTTTCTTGAGCAATTATATTCGATAGTTGAATTTGAAAAAGAGATAAAAACCAGTGATCTTTCCTTAGATTTTTTTACTGCCGCGAAACGCAAAGGTTTTACCGATGCCCGAATTGCCAAGCTTAAGAATAAAACTGAAACTGAAATTACCGAGTTACGGCATAGTCTGAATCTCCGGCCTTCGTTTTTACAGGTCGATACCTGCGCCGGTGAATTTCTTTCCTCAACTCCTTACTATTATTCAACCTATTGGAGTTTTGCCGAAATAAATAAACCGACAAAAGCCATTGTTGCCGTCATTGGTAGTGGGCCGAATAGAATCGGTCAGGGAATAGAATTTGATTACAGTTGTGTACGCGGCGTAAAAGCACTTCAAAAGCTGGGTTATCTTGTTGCGATGGTTAATTCAAATCCTGAAACTGTTTCTACCGATTACGACACCTCTGATTTTTTATTTTTTGAACCACTGACCAGTGAAGCCATCAGTGAAATATTTCATCTTATTAACCCCGAGGGGTTTATTGCGCAATTAGGTGGGCAAACTCCGATTAATTTGGCATATCAGCTGGAGAAAAACGGATTTAAACTTCTGGGCTCTTCACTGGCATCGCTTGATATGGCTGAAGACCGCAAATTGTTTTCATCAATTTGTCGTGAACTCAATCTGAGAATTCCGCAATCAGCTATGGTGGGTTCTCTGACAGAGGCGCTTGAAAGTGAAGAATTGGTCGGTTACCCGATGATTTGTAGACCCAGTTATGTTCTGGGTGGAAGGCGAATGGAAGTTATCGAGAATCGTCAGGAGCTACAGTCTTATTTTATGCGGCACCATGATTTCATTGGAGTCAATAACCCTTGTTTGATGGATCAATTTTTATCGGGAGCCCTCGAAGTGGACGTGGACCTAGTTCGCGGCAAAAATTTCGTTATTATGGGCGGAGTCGTCGAACATATTGAGGCCGCCGGGGTGCATTCCGGCGATAGCATGGGAGTAATACCTCCGCAACGACTGCGCGATGAAACCTTGCTGAACATCGAAAAAATGAGCCGTGAATTAGCTGATCGAATGAATGTTCTGGGGCATCTCAACCTGCAATTGGCTATTAAAAATGATGAGATCTTCGTGCTGGAAGCCAACCCGCGCAGCTCGCGCTCGGTGCCATTTCTGGCAAAAGCAACGCAAATTCCATTAGTTGATTTGGGAATTCGTGCGCAGATGGGCCTTGAAATGTCCTCCATGGATGTTGCTGCTTACGATTGGAGAGCAATGAAGAAAATATGCGTAAAGGGCGTGGTTTTCCCATTTAAGAAATTTGCAGATAGTGACTCAATTTTGGGGCCAGAAATGAAATCGACCGGTGAAACAATGGGGCGGGCTGAAACCTATCCCGAGGCTCTGGTTAAAGCATTTGTGGCCAGCTCTTTGAATTTACCCGCGTCCGGCGAAGCATTTCTTTCTTTAAGAGACAAAGATAAAACGCCGATGCTGCCACTTCTTAGAAATTTAAAAAAGTTGGGTTATCAGTTTTCTGCTACCCGTGGCACGGCCAATTTTTTAAATCAATCAGGAGTCGAATGTTTGGCTCTTAATAAAGTGCATGAGGGGCGGCCGAATTGTGTTGATCGAATCAGATCCGGGCAAATTAATTTTGTGATAAATACTACTCAGGGAAGACAGTCGCTCGAAGCCAGTTTCGATATTCGAAGGGCATGTACTGACTACAGTATTCCTTGTTTGACTGAGAGTGATGCGGCTGAAGCTTTTGTTACCGCGCTTGAAAAATCTAAGACTGGACGGATCGAAGTTTCTCCTTTAGCATAAAAGGCGATGTTTAGAATTGTCTTTTTAATAAGCTTTTTATTGACTTCAATGAGTGGCGCTACCGAGTTGAAAACCATCACCATCGGAATGCTTCCGGGCGGAAATCCACAATCAATCGAAAAAGAATCTTTTCTTCTCGCAGAAAAACTTCAGAGCAAATTAGGTCAACCGGTTCAGGTATTCATTTCCAAGAATTACACAGGTATGATTGAAGCACTGAAAAGTAAAAAAGTTGATCTGGCCATTTTGTCTTCAATGACTTATGTGATGGCAGAAAAAGAAACCAGCGTTAAGGTTTTACTTAAGAAAACCTGGAATAACGGCGCCTTTTATTATTCTTCAATAATTACCAAGGCCGATTCAAAACTGAAACATATAAAAGACTTAAAGAATAAAAAAATTGCGTTCGTTGATGAAAAATCCACCTCTGGTTATTTATATCCGGAAGTGCAATTGCGAAAAAATTCTCTCGACGATAAACATTTTAAATCGGTTCAATTTTCGGGAAATCATGCGGCCTCTATCGATTGGCTGGAGTCCGGAAAAGTCGATGCCGTGGCTGTTTTTGCAGATGATGAAAAAGCAAAAAAAGGGGCCTGGACTCGTTTTGCAAAAGCAAAAAACTTCAAGGTCAACGTCCTTTGGGTCAGCGAACCAATCCCGAATGACCCCATTGTTGTACGGCAGGATTTTTATGACGACAATCCGAAGCTGACCCATGAGATTATGTATGATCTGATCGAAATTCAAAGTGAATCAAGCTCGCTTTTAAGTGAGGTATTGGGAAGTTCGGAGCTGATGCCTGCAACCTCTAGACAATATGATCCGGTGAGAGAAATGGTAAAGACTTTTCAGGCGGTATTTAAATTATGATAGTTTTAGAAGTAAAATCATTGTTTAAAAGATTCAGAACCGATTTTTATAAAAAACCGAACATAGCACTTAAAGACGTTTCTTTTTCAATCAATCAAGGTCGCTTTGTCGGGTTTATCGGTCCGAATGGGGCGGGAAAATCTACGACTATTAAATGCTTACTTGAGTTGATTTTCCCTGATTCGGGAGAAATTAATTTTTTCGGAGAAAAATTTTCGATTAAGCACAGATCGAAAATCGGATTTCTTCCAGAGCGGCCGTTTTTTCAGGAATTTTTAACCGGCACTGAATTTTTAAAACTCCACTGGAATCTGTCACAAAGGCCCCGAAAACAGTTTGTCGAAAAAGCTAATGAAATTTTGGAACTCGTTAAGCTTTCGCATGCAAAAGACAAAAAACTTAAAGATTACTCTAAGGGAATGCTACAGCGGATCGGGATTGCACAGGCACTCATTTGTGAGCCTGAATTTCTGATTCTTGATGAGCCCATGTCGGGACTTGATCCAGACGGTCGCATTCTTATCAAACAGATTCTGAGAGCACTTCGCGAAAAAAAGATGACCGTGCTGATGAGCAGTCATTTACTGGAAGACGTCGAAGAATTATGCGATGATTTGTTGATAATTCACGCTGGAGTGGTCGAATATTCTGGCGCCGTCGACACCTTTAAAAAAGACTTCGTCAATCTTGAGGCGGCCTACAGTAAATTTAAAATCGGACTGATCGGAAATCTGAACGCATGAAGCACTTCTATTCAATTTTTATTATTGCTAAATTGACAGCCAGCGAATGGATACGACTTAAATTTTTTCACATTATTATTTTTTTCGGACTCGTTTTCATAGGCTTCAGTCAAATGTTGAGCTCGCTTTCCTTTGCTGTCGTCGAGCGCCTGCTTTTTGATTTCGGTCTTTCGGGGCTAGAGCTTGGTGTTATCATGATTTCGAGCCTCATCGGTACGCATTCGATCCAACGTGAAATCGACCGTAAAACGCTTTTTGTTTTACTCGCCAGACCAATACCCAGAACACACATTGTCCTCGGCTCGTGGCTTTCTATAATGATTCTGTGTCTGTTGTTCAGTGTGGGTTTTTTGGGGAGTCTGATTTTTTCTTCCGGACGCACCACTCATAATCTCGGACTCGTTATTGCCATGATAAGTTCAATGTCTAAGGCCATGGTGATTTCAAGCTTTGCAATTGCCTGTGGATTGCTTGTCAGGCCGATTCTGGCTCTGGGGGCAACAGTCTGTTATTGGGTGCTTTGCTATTCTTTACCTGATATCAAATTTTTTGTCTCAAAGTTGAAGGATCAATTTTTAATTAATTTGGTCGACACTTTTGAATTTTTTATACCGCAGTTTCATCGCTATAACTGGAAGTCATTTTACTTCGTTACAAATATGCCAACGGGATCAGAAATCACTTGGTCGATTTTTCATAGTTTAGGTTGGACATTTCTATGGCTTTTCTTAGCAGCGCTATTTTTCAGAAGGAAAGAAATTGTCTGATTTTCCATTTTTTATGACGGTTGTTGCGTTTTTTTTCGGAGCTATTTTCGGTAGTTTCGCCAATGTTGTAATTTACCGCTTACCCGCAGGAGAATCACTGATGGGCCGGAGCCGTTGCAGTCACTGCAGAAGTACGGTGCTTTGGTACTATAATATTCCGATGCTTTCTTATTTTCTTCTAAAAGGTAAGTGCTCTTCTTGCGGAGAAAAATTTTCACTTCAATATCCGTTGGTTGAATTTATGATGGCTTGTTTGTTCGCGGCGGTTGTCTTTCAATTCGGCGTAACTTGGTTGACACTTGAATATTTGGTGATGGTATTCGGCTTGGTTTCAGCGGCTTTTATCGATCTTGAACATATGATTTTACCCGATGAAATCACTTTAGGCGGGTTGGCTTTAGGATTAATTGGTGCAGCTATAAATCCGGAGCGAAGTTTTTATGAGGCCCTTTTTGGGGTCTTATTCGGCGGCGGCATACTTTGGTTGGTGGCCTACGTTTATTTTGTATTCACTGGTCGCGAAGGCCTGGGCGGCGGTGATATAAAATTGCTGGCCTGGCTCGGTGCGCTTCTTGGTTGGAAGGCCATCCCGTTTATTATATTAAGTTCCAGTGTGCTCGGATCCATTGTCGGCATTATTCTTTCGAAAAAAAATAATGAAGGATTGAAAACCATGATTCCGTTCGGTCCGTTTTTGGCCCTGGGTGCATTGCTTTATATTTTAGGACTAAAGTCAGTAGGGCTCTGGTACGTTCAGCTTTTCATTCCTGAATTATAACTCCATCCAAACTAGACTACTCCGTTCGGAGGCTTTGACAGACCAAAGACTGCCATCAATAATTAAGATTGGTAGGAGTGGACCCACAGCATGTTTTTTTCATCTAAGAAGGTCATCGGAATCGATATAGGTTCGAGCTCTATTAAATTGGCAGAGATGACCATGAAGGCCGGCATTGCGTATTTAGATAACTTTGCAGTTATTCCCGCTCCACTGCAAGCCATCTCCAACGGTGAAATAACTGACACTCAACTTGTTGCAGAATCAATAAAAGCCGGTTTTAAAGACAATGGGTTTAAAAACAAAAATGCCAGTATTGGTCTTTCAGGTACGGCAGTTATTATTAAGAAAATCAGCATCCCGAGAGTGGATTCAAAAAAATTGAAAGAACAAATTAAGTTTGAAGCGGCACAATATCTTCCGTTTGATATCAGTCAGGTTACGCTTGATCATCACCCACTGTCCTTCACCAGTAATCCGGAAAATATCGATATTTTGGTCATCGCGGCTCAGAATGAATTTATCCTTAATTACCTGAGTTCTATTAATCAGGCCGGACTTCGCTGCAAAATACTTGATGTCAGCAGCTTGGCCTTAGCCAATGTTTTTGAAATGAACTATGGCAAATCCGCAGAACCTGTTGCGCTGTTTAACTTCGGTTCAAATATTACGAACTTTCTTGTTTTATTTCAGGGCGAAGTGATTTTTTCACGGGATATCCCAATCGGTGGGTTTCACTTTTCGAATGAAATTAGTAAAAATATGGGAGTGACCTTCGAAGAAGCAGAATCGCTTAAAATTCAACAGAGCACTTCTGACGAAGTTCCTGAAGATACTCGTACGTTTATGAATATGGCCCTTGACTATGTAACCGAAGAAATTCGAAACAGTATTGATTTTTACACGGCCACAGCCCAAGGCCATCTGATCTCAAAGGCTTATTATACCGGTGGGGCGAGCTTAACGGCGGGTTTAATCGAGCATTTATCAGACGTGCTGAAAATTCCATTTGAAGTGTTTAATCCCTACTTAAATATCAAATCCGGAAGCCGAAAAATAACTCCGAACTACTTACAGCAGATCTTGCCGTTCGCTTCGATTGCCTGCGGACTTGCCACTCGGCAAATCGGTGATAAATGATAAGAATTAATCTGCTGCATTCCTATGTTGAAGGGGCAAAAGACGTCGGTGGCGGTGAATCGTTCTCTGACGATGAAGATAATAGGAAGATCGGCACTGAAATGGCTAAGCGTATAGCCGTGCTACTCATCGGTCCGATTGGCTTGATTATATATGAAGGTCAGATAATTCCCGTTCTTCAGGCAAAACTAGCTGAAGCCACGACGAAATATGCCGAGCTTAAACAGTTTAACGATAGTAAGCAGGGGTTAACTCAAGAAATCAAAAAATATGAAACAGAACAGGCCCGGTTTAATGCGCAAATGGATTTTATCAATAAGATCGATAATGATAAAGTTAACGAGTACAGATTATTCGAACACCTGAAATCGTCTACTCCGGATAATGTCTGGGTAACTAAGCTCGATTTGGTCGAAAATCTTCTCACTATCGCAGCGGAAAGTGACGATCCGAAAGACATCGCTACTTTCATTCAAAGGCTCTCAAATTCCGATTTTATAACAAATTTGGTACCGATGAACCAAACAAGCAAAAAAAACTTTGCGGGTACCGATGTGACCACGACGGTGTTCACGGTTAAAGCCCAATTGACTTCCGTTGCTCCAGGAAAAGCGCCATGAAATTTTTAAAAATTATTTCAAGCTTTTCGATGACCCGAATTGTGATTTTTGCGACCCTTTGTACAGTGATGTACTATACGACCTATTTTGATGACGGCTCTGTACTAGATACCCAGCTGACTTCCATGAACGGGCAAGTTGACATGGAAACGGCCCGACGAGTCGAAGTTAATAAAATCATAAAAAAAGAAGAGGAAATGCGCGGCAATTTGCTTCAGCTTCAACGAAATCTTGAGGTCGTGAAATCAAAAATACCCAATGAGTTTCGGGATACGCAAATGTCAGTGATTCTTAATAATGCGGCCACCACTTCCGGAGTTAACTTGCAGGACCTTTCGATTGCCCAATCAACCCCCGCCCCTCCGAAAAAGTTTGACCCGACCAGTGTCAAGCCGGAAGACCTCATAGAAGAAGTTAAATTCAAAATCACACTTTCCGGGTCATATAATTCGTTTCTTAAATTTCTTGATGTCTTAACTAAGGAAGATAAGGTTCTGAAAGTACGGAATTTCAGCATCGAAAAAAACTCGTCCGATATCGATGACGATTCTATTAAATTCAGAGGTGATGTCATTGGCTTTAAGCAGGCAACCTTTCTGAATACGCCGACCCCGGGTGTGAAGTGAGGCTGATCTTTTTTTTCGGCATTTTATTTTCACTTGCTGCACAGTCACAGCAACCAGCGCCATTGAATGCTGCAGATCAGGCCATTCTCGATCAACAGTTATTAGAAAAAGCAATGGCAGCCCAAGCCATTATCATTCAACAGCAAAACGAAGCTCTTCAGCGCCAGCAGGCAATGCAGATGCAAAATAATAACCAACAATTGCAATCTCAGGGAAATCAAAATCAAGGAAATGGAACTAATCAATCAGGACAAGACCAGTCAGGGCAAAACCAGTCAGGGCAAAACCAGTCAGGGCAAAACAACAACAATAACAATCAAAACAACGGCGGTAACAATAATTCTGGCGACATCAGAATTCCGAATGGTCCCCTTAAAGCGGGTCCTTTTACTCAACAACCGTCCGGTTTGAATAATTCAAAAGAGCTTGAAAAGAAAATTTCCGGACGCACAAAAGATCCATTCATGTTGCCGAATCATCTTTACATGAAAATAAAAAGAAAACTCGGTGACATTCAGGGTGAGGGATACGTCGACGAGAGCGTCGCTCCTCAGCTCAGATGGGCACTCAAAAGATATAAATTGGTGGCAATAATCTGGAATGTAAAAAGACCTAAAGCTATGATCACCGACCAAAAAAATGATTTACACATGTTTTACGTTAATGATCGAATCGGTAACGGTGAGGGTGTTATTACGTCAATTAACAATGGTGAAGTTATTGTTAACGAAAAGGGAACTGAAGTAAAACTTTTCATGATAAAGTAATTTGCTTCGGCTCATTCAGGAGGAATGATGAAAAAAAGCTTAGTTAAAGGGATCGTTGTCTTTGCTCTCATATTGAGTTCATGCTCAACAAATAAAAAAGTCGAATCCGATGATGATTTCTCCGTTGAAGGAAGCGCTCCGGTCGGAACAGATGAAGTTGGTGCTGCAACGTCTGAGGATCTCGCTCTTAGCGAATTTGACGATAAGCCGGCAGCTGCGGCCAAGTCGAAGGGGAAAACAGAAGAAGCTGGTGCGGAGAAACCTGCTGAAGTTGCCAATAACCCTGATGCCACTTTAGAAAATGAACTTAATAGTCTAGGAGATTCTACAGTTCAGAAGCCAGCGGCAACGACTGCGCCAAAAGATGAATTATCATTAGACGAGCCAGCTCCCGCAAAGGATGAATTGTCACTCGATGATCCAGCTAAGACTTCGGTTGCAAAGACAGAATCTCAACCGCCGGTCAATCCGGCCGAAACTCCTGTAGCCGAGCAACCGCCACAGCCGCCACTTACAGAGCCTGTGCCTCCGCCGGTTGTAGCTACGGAGCCTGCCGCTCCGACGCCTCCGCCGGCAACTTCGGAGGTTACGCCTCCACAGGAAACTTTACCGGTTGTTGAATCCAGCAAGCCAGCCACAATTGATAACGTCACCTATCAGGCCAATGCCAATGGCGGAACCATTTCTGTTTCGGCCAACCAGCCACTTAAATTTACAACCAGATTGAATTCAGCGACGAACCAATTCATCGTCGAGGTTGAAAACTCAACGATTCCGAAAAAACTGAAGAGAACTCTTAATACAAAAGACATGGCCTCAACAATTGGTTCTGTCGACATTTACCAAAAAGAGGGTTCAAACGTCGCAAGGTTCGTTGTTCAGCTTCGGCAGGGTTCAACTGAGCCCATAGTTCAACCCGAAGGTAATAGTCTATTAATTATTGGTGGCGGAACAGCTCCTATAGCAAAAACCACGACGACTGAAGCCGCCGGTACTGCAACCGGAACCACTCCTGGAGCAACTGAAGAACCGGCTGCAAACCCAGATAGTGGAGTTGCACCGGAAGTAGCCGCACAACCTCCTGAGCCAAAGACGAAAAAAACTACGAAAGCCACCGGCACTTCTGCGGCTACGGCTCAGGACCTGCAACGGTCAAGCATTGACGGAAAATCGCTATCTCCAAATGACGAAATTGTAGACTTGGCTACTCCGGGTATAATGAGCTCGGATGACCTTGAAGAGTTCTTAATAAGTAACAATAGATTCTATGGTAAGAAAATTTCCATAGAAACCAATCGAATGGACATGAAAGATGCGCTCAGATTTATTTCAGAAGAAAGCGGAGTCAACCTCATTATAGATGACAGTGTTAATGGTAACGTATCTTTGAAACTGCGAAGTGTGCCTTGGGATCAGGCCCTTATCTTATTACTTAAAACCAAGCGTCTCGGCTTTAAAAGACAAGGGTCGGTTCTGCGAATCGGTAGAATAGAAGACTTTAAAAAAGAAGAACAGGAAGCTCTTGAGATAAAAGAATCTCGAAAAGCACGTTCACCTTTCGTGGTTAAGCGATTCTTTATCGGCTATGCTGACATCAAAGACCTTGAAGCAAAAATTAAAATTTATTTAGAGGCTTTGGCAAATGTTCAAAAAACCGGAGCACCGACTGCGGCTGGAGCCGTGGCACAGGCAGGCATTCCAGGATCAATCTCAGCCGCGCCGGTTGCAGCGGCGCCTGCCAAAGCAAAAGAGGGTGTTGGTACTGTACTCGGCGATACGCGAACCAACTCGCTAATTGTTACCGATACCGAAGAAAATATGATTAAGATTTCAAAGTTGATTGAAGCACTCGATACGCAACCGCAACAGGTACTAATTGAGGGAAAAGTTGTTGAGGCCAAAGAAGAGTTCACCCGTGGTCTAGGAGTTAATTGGAACACTTTGGATACTTCCGGAAATACAAATACGTCTCGGATCGGCATAAATCCGACGATTGATTCGGCGAGCGCTGTATTCGACGGTGCATTTACATGGGGCAAACTCGACATATTGGGTTCATTAACAGCGCGCCTTGCGCTCGGCGAACGGGAAGACCGGGTTCGTGTATTGTCTTCGCCTCGAATTGCAGTGTTATCTAACGTAAAAGCTACAATCTCACAGACCGCAGGTTTTTTGATCCCTAGAAGTTCGACATCCTCTCCTGGTACAACAACCGTGACGACAACTAATGACGTGGTACCGGTGGGAGTCACGCTTGATGTACGGCCGCTGGTTTCGAACGAAGGCACAGTGACACTTGAGTTGGATATTGCTCGTTCTTTCGTAGCGCGAATCGATGCGAAAGCGCCAGAGGAAAGAAAAGCTAGAACTCAGGTTATCGTCAAAAGCGGGCAAACAGCAGTCATCGGCGGTATCTTTGAATCGTCAACAACGATCGGTAAGTCCGGAGTTCCGGGCTTCCGAGATCTGCCGATCCTGGGCTCGCTCTTTCAGAGCGAATCTGAAAATAAGTCAAAGAATGAACTTGTTATTTTTGTCACACCGACAATCTTGAAACCGGTGGTCGGCGTTGAAAAGAAAACCGGGGAAATTCAGTAACTAGATCGTTTTTGAACTTAAAAACTTGCAGGAATCGTTTTTAATATTGCTGTATGAATAAAGAGTATTCGGGGGAAGTTCCAATTTGTCCCCCGGTCTCAGTGCAAATTGAGTCCCTGATAGGTTAAAAATCAACTCGCCATCGATAATCTGAATAAACTCTCGCATTTGAGTGCGATGGTTCGTCAATTTCAGCCCCGAGCGGATTTCAATTTCTGTAAAATCAAGACCCTCTGCCTGTATCAACTGTATCAAAATATCCTTTTTCGGTGAGATTTCAGCTGTCCAACGAGTTATTTTCATATTTATTTCCTTTAATCTTATTTTGATACAAAAATAATTTAAAGTGTATTCAACGAATCGTCGATAAAAAAATACGTGGAGGACATCTTGAAGAAAATAAGCACGGAAACCACTTCGCAGCACATCAATGACGTTGTTAATTATTTAGAGTCGCATACTCAATTTATTTTCAAATTTGATGATCAGATTTTAGAATTGACTCAGAAGGAAGATTTAAAAAAAATCACCATCGATTTTAGAGAGATTGAAAAAGTTCTCTTAAGGCAGGATGTCGATGGAAGTCAGTTTCTTCAGATCAATTTCACTGTAGGAAACAAGATTCTCATTACGAAATCGCTTGTCGGCTTTAAACCGACCCAACTTATTGGCTTTGATTTAACCCGCATTCCTCGAGTGGTAACAACGATTGATCTGGTTAGTGTGTCGAAGGCAATTGAAGATCTGTTTGATTCCGAAGAAAATTCAGATTCAAAAGCCGAAATTGAGATTTTAAAAAAAGTTTATCAAAGTATTTTGTTTGGAGCCGAAGGAATTGGGTTTAAAATGCAGGCAGAAAAAGTCTGGCTCTCTTCGATTTTGCTCAACCAATCGGCAGTGTCTGCTTAAATTTCCATACTAAATCACAATATCTGTTCTTAAATTAAGCCAATCAAAAATTTTGTAAAAATATTATAAAATTCTTATTGACCTCTATGAGAAAAAAAGAGACTTACATTGTCCACAACAGTTTTAGGGGGCATAGCTCAGCTGGGAGAGCATCTGATTTGCATTCAGAAGGTCGCAGGTTCGATCCCTGTTGCCTCCACCAAACCTAAGTCGGCTTTTTAATTATTATTAAAAATAATAAAAAAAAGAGTTGACGGCCGGAAACGGTTAAACTAGAACAGTTGTCTTTGCTGTGGTTCTTTGAAAACTAAATAGTTATAAAGATTTTGGGAAATTGTCACATTCTTCGGAATTGTAGACACAATTTTTTTCAATATGTTTATTGTTTAAAAAAAACATATACAAAATAAGCAATTATTAAATTTTACAGTTTTTAACTGGAGAGTTTGATTCTGGCTCAGAACAAACGCTGGCGGCGTGCCTAATACATGCAAGTCGAACGA
>JAYVIY010000085.1:0-5262 GCA_043769795.1 Pseudobdellovibrio sp.
CGACACCGGGATCGAAAAAAAATCAGCCGACGCTAAAATCGCATAGACACCAAAAAAAACTGACCCCGAGCACAATGACAAAACTTGATTAAGCTCGACTCGTCTGTAGAAAAGAAAAAGCGACATTAAAGAAAATAAAATCAGCCCACTGCCAATTGTTGAATTAAGACCTACATCAAAAAAGAAATCGATATGATTGAGTGGCTTTAACTCAGGAAAATCGACAAAACGGGCAAAATATTTCGACGGCACTCGCACGGTCCACAGAAGTGCTTGCTCGCGATCAACAAACTGGCAAGAAACTGCGCCTCGATGATAAAAGGAAGTGGCTTTTTGGAAGCTCGGATCGCCGGTAATGGCTATGAGCCGCCCATTTGTGCTGAGCTGATGAACTCCATGAATAACCTGCGGAAACACGATCTGCGAATTTGGATTTACACACTGACTCGCGAGGGATTTGCTTTCGGCACTGAATTCATAGACCTGATCAACTTTTTTCCAATCTGAAACAATTGTCCAGCCACCTAAATTACTCGGTACGGATTTTACACCTAGTAAAGCAGAAATAGACATCATTAGGGTCAAAATTAATTCATTCATAACCAATGCCTATCGGAATTAAGTTCTCTTGATTAAAGCGAAAGGATTATTCTTTCTAATAACCCAGACCAAGATACCGATTACAATTTAGACGCACGGGCCTTTCAGCGAATAGAAGTTATACGGGCCTAATCATCGTAATTTAAAAATTCGTCTCAATATTTAACAGTTCAAAGTTTTTCTGAATTCTTATTCGATAGAATTAATATGGCAGTGCTAGTATTGTATCAAGGGGCAATTCATGAAAAAAAATTGCAAAAATATTATGTTTTCAATCGTATTGGGCGCAGCCCTTTTCGGAAGTTTTCAAAACTGCTCGCCGGTTAAAATGACCGCCATTGACGAGGCCGCAAGCACCGCCCTAGGTGGCGAAGGTGACCCAACAGCAGCAGATACTTCGCGCGACAACCTAGGCCTTAAAGGCGGCCACTTCGATTTCGATACTTCCAGTCAAATTTATGACTTCAATGAAGGTGAAACAGACCGCCACATTCACGAGTACGACAACAAATTTGATGTGAGATCTGTAGATCTCTTTAATATGCTCGATAGGGAGCTGACTAAGATACCCGCCAACGTTAGACCAACTCAGGAGTTTATTATCACCGTGGCTAATGCCGAAAATTCTCAGGGCACCTTGCTTAACATTAATGGCACACTTATTTCAGTAGTTGAGTATCAGAAAAAAGTAGATCAGTACATCGCCGGAAATTATTCGGCACTTCAGACTTACAATCTCGGAACTTTGAAAGATTTTAAAATTGAGTTTTCGTCAGATACGATTAGCGAAGCTATACTGGTACCCATCTATTACAAGTGCCCTATCGCAAATAAGCCGAGTGCCACCGGGCAATATCGTAATGGCGCTCTCGTCATTGAGCTTCTAGATAAGTCTATTGCTAAGTTAAATGCAAAGACCCGGGTTGCGACTAAAGATGGTGGCCTGCTTTGGGAGGCCTTCATTTTTTGGCATCGCGATAGCAAGTGCCGCTAGTTTATATTAAGCTTTATTTGTTCTCGAAATAGAACGCTTTTTTGATTTCCGATTGTATTTTTCACTTGTTCTAAATCACCGAACCCCCTACTATTTAAGAAGCAGACAGGAGCAGTTTGATATCACGTCAATTTTTAGCATATTTTAGCTTAGGTTTTTTCTTTGTCGTAACCCTCCTTGCTCAGATTTTTGTTCCTTTTGGGTATTGGGCCGGTAGAACTCCATTAACTTATAGTCCGATAGGCCCTTTGTACATGCTAACCGGTGATCTTCGTAGCTTTACGGCCTCGGGAGCTTTTAATACTTATACTTGGAGCATCACTAATGGAGCTTTTGCCGATGGAGCATCTGTAGGCCCAAGCTTATTTCAGTCCGATACAGGTACTCCGATTGACTATATAGCTAGAGCACTACCTTACCAACCCGACACGATCACTTTAACTTCGGGAACAAGTAATGCGACAATTTCAGTGACCACTTACGATGCGATGATTTTATCTCCGGCAACTGTTTCGCTTGCGATCAATACCACTCAACAGTTTACTAATTCGAATGGCTACTGCAGCGGCGTGCCCGGAGCCTGCACGAATGCCACAACCACTTGGTCCATCGTCAGCGGAGGCGGTTCTATTTCAGCATCAGGGTTATTTACTGCTCCCGCTACCGCGGGAACCACGGTTATTCAGGCGGCCGATTCCGTTGGAAATACTGACACTTCTACGATAACGATCTCAAGTACTTTGGCCATCTCGCCGGCGACTATAAAAATAGCAACTTATTCGACCGGAATTTATACGGCGATTCTGGGTACGGTGCCCTACGCTTACAGTGTTTTTGCCGGCACAGGTACTCTCGGTTGCTCGAGCACGCTAACCGGAACTCACACCAACGTAGTGACTACAATAAATGTAACCAATACGACGGGCTGCCCGTCACAAGGAACCATCTTAGTGGGTACTGAAGTCATTTGTTATACAGGAACTACCGGTACCACTTTTACCGGAGCCCTACGCGGATGCAATAGTTCGACCGCCGCCGCTTACACTGCAGGTCAGACTTATAATAGTAATATCAAGGTGTACACGGCGCCAAGTGCTACTGGTTCGGCCACCATTCGTGTTACGGATAGCTTGGGTGCTTCGTCAGATGGAACAGTTGCTATCATTCAGCCATCTGAAATTGTTTCAATGTATACGTCTGTATGCGCCCGTCATAGTGACGGATCTGTAAAGTGTTGGGGTGAAAACAATAACGGTCAGTTGGGAATTGGTTCGACTACAAATACGCATACATTTAATTCAAATTTAAAATTAGGTAGCGCAGTTTCTTTTGTGAACTTGGGAACAGGTCGCACAGCTACTAAATTAGCCGCAGGCTGGTATCATGTTTGTGCATTACTTGATAATTCAACCATCAAGTGCTGGGGCAACAATACATATGGCCAATTGGGTGATACAACAACCACTCAAAGAACGGATCCCTCAACTTTGAGTGCAATTAGTTTTGGGGCTAAAACCCCGAATAATGTTTGGGCCTTTGGCTATTCGTCTTGTGCCGGTTTTACCGATAATACGACAGTTTGCTGGGGCTACAATTCCAGCGGACAGTTAGGCCAAGGAAACACCACAAGCCCTGTTACAAGCCCTCCTGGCACTATGATGAATCTTGGGGCCACCCGCTACGCTACTAAAATTTCTGGAGGCGTTGATTTTGCCTGTGCGCTTCTTGATGACTCTACTGTTAAATGCTGGGGATTAAATACCAACGGAGAAGTTGGCGATGGCACGACCACACAAAGAACTTCTCCGGTGGCTGTTACTTTAGGTACGACGGCAATTGATATTGCCGCAGGCGTTGGCGGCGGTACAGGAAGTGCTCCAACCGCACCCTATTCAGGGCATGCTTGTGCCGTCCTAACCGGAAATACGATAAAATGCTGGGGGTATAATGTTGCGAATCAACTTGGCGATGGCACGACAACCGCTCGTTCTTCTCCTACTTCCACCACTGCACTTGGGTTTTCACCAACCAAAGTCTATGCCGGACGAAATTCGACGTGTGCAAGTATTGCGAATTCATACCAAACAAAGTGTTGGGGTGATGGCCGACGTGGCCTTATGTTGAATGCGACAACGGCGATCAATACGTCGGCATCTGTCTGTAAGACGACCGTTACCGGAGCCCACACTGCGGCGGTTACAACAATAACGGTGGGAACAACTGCCATGTGTCCGCACCCGACAGCCGGTACCACGGCTCCGGGTATGGTGCAAATCGGTACAGAAATAATTTGTTTCACCGGTAAAACGGCAACAACATTTACAGGCGCGACGCGGGGATGTTACGGAACTACCGCTGCAGCTTACGTAGGGGGCGAAGCTGTTAATGGCTATATGTATTTTGGAATCGGTATTGGTTCGGCAAGTATAGCCATGATGGGTCGCCATGGTTGCATTATTACCGGTGGCGGCACCTCCAACAACGGACGCATAAAGTGTTGGGGAATAAATACAAATCAGGGCCGCACAACTGTTACAGGCCAAATGCTGAACTTTTCTATGTCAGCAACTACTGCATACACCGGTGACGCCACAACCGAACTTGGTGACAACTTATTATTTTTAAACTACTAAGATAAGACTTCAGAATTGGGGACTTTAAAATGATTTATGCACCTATTCACCTCATGATAAATCACATTCCGGTGATTGCATTGCCATTAAACTTATTGTTTTTAGTATTTTCTGTTTATAAGAAAAATAAACAAATGAAGAAATTTTCTCTATTGATACTAATTTTTATCGGATTAACAATTCTGCCGGTTTATTTTACGGGAGAACCTGCCGAACATGAAATCGAAGACTTTCCCGCGGTCAATGAAGCTGTTATTCACCCTCACGAAGAAATGGCAGAAAAAACTCTGGCCATTCTTTTGTTAACTTCGGTTACGGCCCTTGCAACTTTGGCTTTTGAAAGAAACGAAAAACTAAACCGACAGCTCACCTATACAACTATCGGTTTGGCCATCATTGGAAGCATGAGCCTAATCTACACAGCTAGCTTGGGTGGAAAAATCCGACATACTGAAACGCGCGCTCTGAAAATTTAGCCGCTCTTTTCTGCTCTGAATTGTTTCAATTTTTCATCTTCACTGAGGTAGGTTACCTGAATCGGACGGCAACAGACTTCGCAATCTTCGATGTAAACCTGCGCGCCCTCTGTACTAATATCCAGCAGCATCGATATTTTTTCTGAGCAATAAGGGCACTTAAAAAATTTTTCTACTTCGCTCATTTTTTCTCTTTTTTTCGGGCCGCTTTTATTTCAACGCACTTTTCGACCAATTCGCGTGGAAATGCAGCTTCTAGATCAGTTGCCAATTGATTTACTATTTCTTTGCGCCTGACAAAAATGTATTGCAACTCTTTATTTTGCGGAAAAGCTTCGAAAGTTTTTTGACGTTCGGTATCACACTGCAAAGAAAGTTTATTAATTAGTTTTGTTGTATTTTCTTTCTCTAAATATTGCATTTTACAAAGGCCATTTTCAGAAAAACTAAAAAGGGGCTTAATTCTCAGGAGCAAATGTTTTTTCAGCTTGATCCTCAGTAATAACTCATTCAGAGACAGCTGAATTTCTTTAATGCTGATCTCTTGACTGAATGGTGG
>JAYVIY010000086.1:0-5257 GCA_043769795.1 Pseudobdellovibrio sp.
GGAACCGCATCGCTCGGGGTGCTGACTTATTCGTTCTTGAAAGAGCGCTATAAGAGCATTCGAAAATTTAAAATATTGAAAGATGAAAACTCCGCCCGCGGACATCTTGTAAGAGAAGAATTCGATGCAAATCAAATTCACAGTAGCACTGAAGTTGAAACCCTGATCGTAGGCGGCGGGATCAGCGGTTTAACTACGGCGTATTTTCTGGACCAAAGCAAAAAGAGCAATTACAAAATTCTTGAAGCCGATCAGAGGCCCGGTGGAAATTCGGCTTCGGGTGGCAACGAAGTTTCTCAATTTCCTTTAGGGGCTCACTATTTACCGATCATCAGAAATGATGATGCTGCGCTTATGAGTTTTCTCGTAGATATCGGAGTGGTCACCGGATTCAAGAATGATCTACCGATCTATAACGAAGAATTCTTATGCCAGGTTCCAAGCGAAAGACTGTTCATCAAGGGGCGCTGGCAAGAAGGCCTAGTGCCTCAATATGCAGGCAGTGTAACTGAACTTGCAATGATTACCGAATTTCTGGCTCTCACAAAAAAACTTCGAGGTCAAAAAGGTCGCGACGGCCGCTATTTATTTACCATTCCGCTCGATAAATCGTCTCAGGATGTGGAGTGGATAGAACTGGATCGAATTTCATTCAGAGACTATCTGGATAGAAAGGAATTAAGAGGAGAGTATCTCAATTGGTACATTAATTATTGCTGCCGCGACGATTTCGGTATTGATGCAGGCCAGACTTCGGCTTGGGCGGGCCTACATTATTTCTGTTCACGAAACGGTAAGGCCGCGAATGCCGAAAGCCAAGCCGTGCTGACTTGGCCTCAAGGTAATGGTTTTCTGGTTCAGCAGTTGGTCGCAAAGCTCAGTCAAAAAATTCAAACAGAAGCCACAGTTAGAAAAGTAGTTAAAAAGGATCATGGCTATGAAGTCTATTACAGTGATGGCGAGCTTAATACGCACTTAATTAATTGCAAAAATTTAGTTTACGCTATACCTAAAGCAGTGGTTTCCCGAATTCAGCCGGAATTAAAATTTAATCACAAGGCCGAAAGTTATCCATGGATCGTGGCTAATATCAAATTAATGAGAGCGGCGCTCGAAGAAAAAACCGCCCTGAACTGGGACAACGTCAGGTTCGGCTCTGAGGCCTTAGGCTATGTGAACTCCTGTCACCAATTGCTGCAGCAGAATGCCGAAGAAATTAATATAACATTTTATTATTCTTTTTCAGCAAAGACTCCTACGGAACTCAGAAAAGAATTGTCTCAGCGAAATGAAAATGAACTTTTTGATTTGATTTTACAGGAACTGGTAAAAATGCATCCGCATATTGAGTCCTCCATCAGCGCGGTGAGCTTAAAAATTCATGGCCATGGAATGGTGGCGCCTAAGCCCGGCTACATCTGGGACAAAAGAATTCAGAACAGAGATCAAGAGCCTGCGGGGTTGATTTTTGCCCATACTGAGCGTGCTGGCATTTCGATCTTTGAAGAGGCTTTTCATCAAGGTTTATTGGCAGCGCAAAAGCTGCTTAATGGTAAGACGGTCTGATGCGAAAGATTTATAGCCAGCCCTTTGATTTCGTATTCATCTTATCTGTTGGTCTTTGGTCGACGCTGCTCGCATATACAATTAATTATCTGATTGATGTGGGGCCATTTTCTTCTTTGTATTGGCTTTTGTTAGTCGTGGGAGTCGATGTGGCCCACGTCTACTCAACCTTGTTTCGTACCTACTTCAGTTCTGCCGGCTTGAAAGAATATAAAAAGCCACTCATTGTTATTCCGATTATGTGTTTTTTTGTTTCTTTTGCGGTCGCTTTCCATAGTGTATCGACCTTTTGGCGGGCTTTGGTTTACATCGCGGTTTTTCATTTTATAAAACAGCAAGTCGGATTTGTCCGAATTTACAAAGAAGCTAAGTGGAGCCTCGAAGAATTGATGATCTACGCTATTACCTTAACTTCAATTTTTCTATGGCACCTGAGCCCCGCACGGATTTTTCACTGGTTTATCAAAGATGATTTTTACTATTTGGAGTTTTTATCGGTTAGTCTGAAAAAGCAGTTGTATTTCTATTCAGAAAACCTGCTGCTGTGGACGGTCTTTTTTTATTTTGTTTTTAGAATTTACGGTTTTACAAAAAACAGAAATTTTTCCGGCTATCAAGCCTTCACTTTGGTTGTGGCCACATTTTTTTCGTGGTACTTCGGGATCGTTCGAAGTCAGTCTGATTTTATTTTCACAATGACCAACGTGTTAACTCACGGGATACCTTATTTGGCCATAGTTTGGACCACCCAGAAAAAAGAAAAAACCTATTTTTCAGAACTTTATGTATTTGTTTTCATGCTTCTGGTTATTGCCTTCGTAGAGGAGGGTTTCTGGGACGCACTTATTTGGCGTGAACATGAAGATTTATTTTCAGGCTTTTATTTCTTAAACAGCGCCAACTCTGCTTTTGCGAAAGCTCTGGCTTTAGCACTTTTGATTTTGCCGCAGCTGTCGCATTACATACTGGACGGATTTATCTGGAAATCGAAAGGCTATAAAAGAGCTTGGCTCAACTGAAATAGTTGTATTTAATAGAACAATGAGAATCAGGCAAATGGCTTTTTCGTCAAAAATCAAGGCCCATAAAGATATCTTAACTTTAGAATCACTTAAATTTATTTCAGAATATCTTGTCGATCAGAATGCGCGCCAGGCGGCACTGCGAATCGGAATTCCTGAAACTTATGCTTCTCGCTACGGTCAATGGCTGAAAAAAAGGCCCTTTGTGACTACGGCTCTTGAGCGCGATCTCGACACCAATGAAAAACGTCAACTTAAAAAAGCCCTGGCAGAAATTAACTCTCAGATGGATATTTGTAGAACTATTTTAGGGCTCTAATTAACAACTTTGACCCAGCTATGTTTATCTTCTTTAGTTCCGTATTGAATGGCCGAAATTTCCGAGAGGAGTTTTTCGGTTAATGTGCCGATTTTTCCGTCGTTTATAATGATGTTATATTTTTCATTGGCCAAATTTCCAACTGAAGAAATAACCGCAGCCGTGCCGGTGCCGAAAACTTCTTTTAATTGCCCATTTTCTGAGGCCAATCGTAGTTCATCTAAAGTGATTTTTCTCTCGGTAACTTTGATGTTCCAGTCTTTTAAGAGTTGAATGACGCAATCTCGTGTTGCGCCGGCAAGAATAGTACCGTCAAGCTGCGGTGTAATGACTTCGTCACCGATAGCGAAAAAAACATTCATTGTTCCGACTTCTTCGATTTGATTTCGTTCACGGGCATCAAGCCATAGAACCTGTGCAAAGCCTTTTTTCTTAGCCAAAGTTGAAGCTTCGAGACTTGCCGCGTAGTTTGCTCCGGCTTTGACTGCACCAAGGCCGCCAGGCGCGGCTCTAACGCTATTTTCTTCGATCCAGATTTTTACCGGTGCTATACCTTCTGAGTAATAGGTACCGACCGGTGACGAGATAATGAAAAATAGATAATTATTCGAGGGTCTGACACCTAGAAAAGACTCTGTACCGACAAGAGTCGGTCTTAAGTAAAGGGCTGAGCCGTACTCGTTTGGTATCCAGGCTTCGTCTACTTTGACTAGTTTTTCGATGGCATCTAGAAAAAGTTTTTCCGGTACACTGGGCATACAAAGTCGGGTCGCACCTGCGGCCATTCGACGGGCATTGAACTCAGGGCGGAATAAATGAATTTGACCGTTTTTTGCGCGAAAGGCTTTGAGACCTTCAAACATGGCCTGCCCGTAGTGAAAAACCGAAGCGCCGGGTTCTAAAGTTAATGAAGCATAGGGCTGGATGCTCGGATTTTTCCAGGTTCCATTTTCGAATTCCAACGTGTACATGTGGTCAGCAAAGTATTTTCCGAACCCCAGGTTTGCTGAGTCGGGTTTTAATCGTGGAGTTTTCGTTTTTTCAATCCTAATTGGTATGTGAGCTTCTGAAGCCATTTTTTCCTTCATTTTCAAATGTCAAACTGGTTGCTATCAGCAGAATCTTTGAGTTACAACCTGAATATGCGCAAGTTGATTTTGATTATTCTAATAGTTTTATTTTCTGCGCTTTACTATTATTCGAATACTCAGCCCGAGTCATCGATACTTCATAAATCCATAGCAAAAATGAATCTTTTGGCTAAAAATTCAACAAGTGCCACTCAAGTTGCGACTGACGCAAAGCCCGAAGAGGCTACCGCGCCGGTTAACCCTGAGAAATATAAAGATTTGCAGGTGGTCACGGCTGAAGAGCTTAAAAAATGGCTAGCGAGTGAATCGCAAAGTTTGAATTCAACACATAATGATTCAGATGAACAACAAATCAGATTCAGGGCACAGGCTCAAACCTTAAAACCTCTTCAACTGCAATTATTAACTCTGCAAGCAATTGATTCAACACTTCCGGTTAATGAACGTATCTTTTCTGCATACATGATCGGCTTGAACACTTTGCCTGAATCCCAGTCGAGCTTGTTCGAAGTGGCTCAGTCGGAAATTCCTGACCGGGGTCCGATAGTTCCCCATTCGGAAGCTGAGCTCAAACACACTCAAGAGTTAGCTATCCGTTATATGGAAATAGACGAATTGTATGAACGTGCAAAAACAGATGGTAATGCCAGAGATAAGCTAAAGTTATTGATGCTTGAAGCGCGATCTGCCCAAGTAAGAAGCTACGCCGAAAAAAAATTGAAAGAGCTTAAATAACAGTTGCAGCAATCGTTTTAAGCTGAGTAAGATTCTGTTGTCTTTACGAGACGAGGGGGAATCATGCTTTTGAAATCAGTGGTATTGTCATTTGTAGCTTTGGCTTTTGTATCTGTAGCCAACGCTGACGTTAACGTAGGTGCAGATTGCATTTCACAATCTGAGATGAAAGTCATAGCAAGTCATTTTAATCAGTTTGCCGGATTGGCAAATGCTGACTTCTGTAATGATAATTCGCAAAATTGGCATTTAGTTTCATCAATCATGTTCATGCGAAAAACTCAGTTTTCGCAAACTATGCAACCAAGTAAAGACGAACTGTTTTCAGGCAAGTTTGCAAACAGCTGGTATGATTATTTTATCGGCCGTATCGATAATTTAGAAGTTGTCGGAGACTGTCCTAAAGGTGTTATCGCTTATGTCTATATGTTCGGCGATAAAACAATGTACACATGCCCAGCTGCTTTAACGACCAGCTTTTCATCGCTTGATAGAGCCAGCGTGATGATGCACGAAGCCCGACA
>JAYVIY010000087.1:0-1901 GCA_043769795.1 Pseudobdellovibrio sp.
CTAAAAAGAGAGCCCAAAAAGCACCAAAGACTGAAATTTTTCCTTCTCCGATTAAGACTAGGCTTGAAATCAGAGCTACATCTTCAAGAATAAAAGTTCCAAAGAACAATGAAAAAAAATACTCCATGAATAGCTATTTCTTTTTCTCAAAAAGCTTTTCAAATTCGCTGTAGCCAAGCTCTTTTAGTTTAGCTTTCGGAATAAATTTCAGAGAAGCCGAGTTCATACAGTAGCGCAGACCTGTAGGCTTCGGGCCATCAATGAAAACATGACCCAAGTGTGAATTTGAAAATTTGCTTCGCACTTCAGTTCTTTCACCACCAAATTCATAATCCGATTTTTCCACCAAGTTTTCCTTCAATAGGGGCTTACTAAAACTCGGCCAACCGGTTCCTGAATCATACTTGTCAAGTGAACTAAAAAGTGGTTCACCGTACACCACATCAACATATATTCCTTCTTCTTTACTCTTCCAGAACTCGTTTGCAAATGGTCGTTCGGTTCCCGCTTTTTGCGTCACTTGATATTGAATATCGGTTAACTTTTTTCTTAACTCAGAGTCTGAAAGTTTTCTAACTGTGGCTTCGCTCCAGGCATAAGTTAAATTTGGAAAAGTTAATACGATTGTTATTAAAAAAATAAATTTTTTCATAAAAAAGCTCCTGTGGCTTGTAGCGGTGTCGGGTTTCCATCTTCTTCGATCCATGCGGCTATTGCAACCCGCGTTGTTTTTTGAGTTGGTTCTTCCAGATAAAATTCGAGTTCTTTTTTTTGAAGTTCCAGATTCTTGCTACTCCAATTTAAAACCACAAAATTATGCTTAAGTATTTTTCCAGAGTTTTCACCACTTTTGACATCCGTTTGAATGTTGAATCCAAGTTGAGCAAGTCTAACGACATACTTTTTATCGGCACTCTTTCCTTGTATTGAAACGCTAAACACATTTTTAGTTTTCCTCGAAACGATCAACTGAAGACCTTCCTGATTTTTTGAGTTCGTTGGGATTTCAAAATCTTTTGAATCCCGCCAGTTGCGCCACTCTTTGCCATCAACTATAAAAGACGGCGTATAGACTCCTCCGCCGGAAACCCAATGGTGAGCAAGATCAACCTGTCTCTGGGTCATAGCGTGTGAAGAAAACCCGTCTTTCCAGTCGAGATAATTCCAATAATCCACATGAAATACAACAGGCACAAAATTCTTCCATAACTTGGCCTTGTCTTTCAGGTTCGAAATCCACTTATCAGCCGGAGGGCAACTTGAACAGGACTCCGAGCTGAAGAGCTCGACCAGTTGCACATGAGATTTTCCTGAATCTGCAATGATGTTACTTTCGCCTGCAAAAGATGCACTTTGTACAATCTGAAAAGCTGCGAAAATTCCAATAAGATATTTTTGTGTAAAATCGCGGTGATACATTTAGGTCTCCTTCAACTTTTAGTAAGTGTCTTCAGTGATACAATCATTACAAATTATTTCCAATCGGCGAAAAACATAGTTAATTCAATAGGATAGATACAGGCTAAAATGTTTGTAACGTTTTAACCATTTCTGACACTAACTCACAACAAGCAAATCGGGCTTTAAGAAGCCAAATATGGAGGCTTATTTTGAAAAACATCTTAGTATTGGTTGCGTGCATTCTTGCCTTCATGCCAAGTTGGACATGGGCTCAAAACACTGAATACAATTTAAATAAGAATGGAGTTATTTTAGAGGGATACGATCCGGTTTCCTATTTTCAATCTGACTCACCTAAAAAAGGAAATCCACAGATCGTCGTGAAAAGAAACCGAGTGAGCTATTGGTTTTCTAGCGATCTCAACAAACAAGAATTTCTAAAAAGTCCCGAAAAATTTGAACCCCAATTTGGCGGTTGGTGTGCATATGCTGTAGCCGAT
>JAYVIY010000088.1:0-5222 GCA_043769795.1 Pseudobdellovibrio sp.
TCTTGCTGCTGTTTTCTTTCATTGCAGTGGCGATCTACATTGCCATTGCGGATAATGAATTGGTGTTCGACTGTTTTGGACGTTTTGCGGAGCGAGAAGGTGTTTTCGGTATAACCCGAGTTATCAGCGCAATTTGGGTGCTGGGTTTGTTGCTGTTTTTAATTCGTGATATTTTTCAATACTTAGTAATTAAGCGCAGTCTCGACGAGGCGATCATTGAGTCTAAACAGCTCATAGTCGGTGAAAAGAATATTAGCTATAACTCGGTAAACAATAAGATGGAAGCGGTTGTTGCCGGGTTTCTGAAGCCCCAGATATATATTCCTCAGTTTATCTCTGAAAATGAGTCTGCACTTCGACAGACCTTGGCCCACGAATGCATTCATATTCAGAACAAAGATAGCTTTTGGAATTTTGTAAGCCTCGTTATTCATCGCTTAAACTGGCATAATCCTCTGGCTCATTTTTCATTGAGAAAGTTGAAGGTTCAGCTTGAAATGGCAACGGATGAGCAGGCCATTTCAGAATTTCAATTGAATGTTGCTGAGTACGCTAGGCATCTGGTAAGCTTTATCTCCGCATCAAAAAGGGAAAGTCTTCTTACGATGAACGTGAGTGGCAGCTTCTCGCAGGTTCAGTTAAGACTTTTGAACTTAAAGAATATTCAAAACGGAAAAATTCAGAGCCGTTCGGTTTATATTTGGGCATTAATAATCACTTTGTTAACCGGCCTGACCCAGGCATTTGCCTCCATCCAACAGGAGAGTCCCCCTTTAGGAATAAAGGCGCCGATGTGCTTTCAGGTCAAACATGAAATAATTTTAGAAGGTTGGTTGCATGAAAACAAAAGTAATGTGGTCAACAAGTGTGAATAGTATTTAACGTACCTCAGTAATTAACTACAAAATTCGATCGTTCATATTAAAGAGGAGCTCCTTTTGGTGTGCAGGGCCTGATTTTGTCAAAACAAAGGAGAATTAAAAGTGAAAAAAATTTATTTAGTTTCAATAGCTCTGGTAATGGCCGGATGTGCCTCTCAGGAAAACAAAATGGCAGAGTACCTGATAAAAAACCCGAAGCTTGTTTTTGATGTTATAGAAGAACATCCTGAGCAGTTTATTGAAGTGGTTAACAGGGCCGCAAAAAAAGCACAAGAGCTGCAATACTCAAAACAGAGTTCTGCACTTCGAGATCAGCAAAATGAACAGCTTAAGAATCCGCTTAAACCTGACTTAGCAGAATCTAAGCTGTTGTATGGTTCGAAAAAATCGCCCATTGTGATCGTCGAGTATGCTGACTTTCAGTGCCCGGCCTGTAAGATGGCTCACGACTCACTCAAGCAAATTAAGCACAAATATAAAAATCAAGTGCAGTTCTATTTCAAAAATATGCCTCTCGATTTTCATAAGCTGGCAATGCCGGCCGCTAAATATTTTGAGGCGGCAAAGTTAATCGATAGAATTAAGGCCGAAAAATTTTTCGACTTGGTCTTTGAAAGCCAGAGTCAAATGCGCAGTGAAGAATTCCTGAAGGAGACTCTGAAGCGCGCGGGTTTTAATGTGGCTGAACTTTTAACTAAAATGAACAGAAGTGCTGTTGAATCAGCAATCAACTCCGATATTGAAGAGTTTCAGAAGTTCGGCTTTACTGGTACCCCGGTGGTTTTGGTTAATGGAGTTGCCCTGCACGGTGCGCAGCCCATTGAAGAGATTGAGCGAATTATCAAGCTCACTGCAGCTCGGAGTGAGTAACAAATAATTGACTAAAGCCGAACAGCTTTGCAAGATTGTTCGTATGCAAAGTTTTTCGGTGCTACTTACTAATTCTCAGAAAGAAATTTTTGAGTTAAAATATGCTTTGAATGAAACCGCTGCATCGTTGCTTTGGTTCGAGTCCCTCAAAAAAGCCAAAAGTAATAGTCGAATTTCAGAAACTCGTCTTTACGGTTTTCCTGGCCCTGAAAACAGCTTGGACCATTCGCTCGAGCAACTGAATAAAAGTATATTAGCTCTTCAGACCGAGTTTCCTGAAATTTTGGATACACCCATTGATAATTCTTCACCAAATTCGTTGCAAGAGAGTCTGAGTCTCATACATCGAAATTTTGTACACAATCATAATATAGAAAAACGCATTAATACGCAGAATCACGAGCACTGGCACAGCTTGAACGCCCAGATTCATAAGATTGAGTCGCATTTGATAATTTTACGTTATCCATCTGAAAAAATTCACCGTGCACAAATTCAGTTTGCTTGGCAGGAGCCCTATCCGGTTCAGATCCCAAAGTCTTGTTTTAACGAATTCAGTTTTATAAGCAACTATGGCGACCTCAATATCGTTTATACTGAAGTAGGACGGCATCTCCTTGAACTTTACTACGCCCAGGACGAGGAAGTGCTTATCAAGCATATCATGCCGTATACTTTACTGTCTGCAAATGCAGGAATTAACCTGGGACCACCTGTTGATGCCAGGCTTGAAAAGAATACTTTAAAAAAGATAGAAGTTTGGTTTAAGAAAAATGAAGCAAAATTCAATTCTGCGGGCATTTATTGGGACCGTCCGGAGAGGGCGCTAGGCACCATTCGGGTTGCCCGCCTGATCGACGGGCCTGAAACCATTGAACAAATGGAAGTTCTTCAAAATCAGCTTTTTAAATTCGACTCAGTGTCGGAAATTATAATTAATAACAATTTCTAGAATACTGCAGTTGATTTAACAACTGACCAGCCTGATTCATATTTGAAACCAGCTCGCTCATCCGCGCACCGTTTCGTGCAACATAATAGTAGTTTCCTGTATATTCAACGCTGCAACGTTCGCTGGCCACCGGCTGAGAGCAAAGCCCACGACCCGAAAAGTCTCGTTGCTGATTTAATACTGAATTAAGATTTGCATTGAGCTCTGAAGAGCGTTGCGAATTAATTGATAAGTAGTAGTAATTTCCAGTGAATTCTAATCGGCAAGGAGCTGACTGATATTGAGCCTGGCAAACATAATTTCTTGTGAGTTCATCGCGAGTGCGGGTGACTTGGTTTAGATCAGAAACCAGTTCTGAAAAGCGCGATCCGTTGCGACTGACGTAATAGTAATTTCCGGTGTATTCAATTTTACACTGGGCTGTCGGACGATATGTATTTTCGTCGCAGTTGCGCGATTGATAAAGTTGATCGCGAGTATTGAGCGCCTGCTGATAGCCCGAAACCAATTCTGAAAAGCGCGAGCCATTGCGGCTGATGTAATAATAGTTGCCGGTGAATTCCAATTGGCAAGTGCCAGGCGACTGTGAATAAGAACACATTCCCGAATTTTCGAGCTGCTGCTTCTGCGAAATGGCCTGCTGCATACTGGCGGTCAATTCAGTGAAACGGTTGCCATCTTTGGAAACATAATAGTAATTCCCTGTGAACTCCAACTTGCAGATTGAGTAAGAAGTGGGTGGTTGATAGCCGCCACCTGGTGGATAGCTTGGATTACCGGGATTTGGAGGGTAGGGATAATTTCCATTAAGATCTTGACCGGGATATTCGCCGGGATTTCCCGGATATAAACTCTGGGAAAATGATGTTAATGATGAAAAAATAATCAATGCTGCAAATACTAGTTTCATTTTAGCTCCAGTTTTGTTGGTTATCTTACTTATAGCAATCCTAAAGCCAATATTCTGGCACTGAATTTTTAAGAACTTTGTTTCTGCTGAACTCAAAAAGTTGAAGATTTTGTTTCGTTTTTAGAAACATATGTTTCTAAATCGTTTCTTTTATATTCTGCTTGGCAATGGCAAATTCAAATGAAATCGCAATTCAGCGATTTCTTATCCTCATAAGGAGGCGTCAGATGATTGAAAAGAGAAGTGCCAGTGTAATTATTGGTGCAATGAATTTATTGGCAATTGGTTCACCTATGCTCGCAAGCCAAAGCTTAAATGTACATTTTTCAGATAAAAAAATGGAGAAGGTTAATATGGCTTCCATTAAGTCTATTGAAAGCACATGGTTAAAAGTCCCTGCAGCGTGCAAAGCTCGTGGATTCCATGCTAGTCCTGTTTCTTTAGAAGTTAAAAAGACGGCTTCGCACATTCAGAACATTTACTCGTTATATCAAGTGTAACGTGATGGGGCCGGCAGCGTACTCATTTTCCAATAGTGAAATGGAAGCACTTCGCAAAAAATTTAACACGCTTTCGGAAGCGACTCCATTTTCATCAGACGTCCAATTTGCATCTCAAATTGCAAGCTATGGAATGCTTCGAGAGATCGGCACTGTCAATGACGAATTGGCTCGGTTTATTTTCGATGCCAATTGTGGAAAGGCTGTTCGGCTTACCTCTTTAAAGGCAGAGATTGTAAAATATAAAAATCTGTTTGGATTAAAAATTTGGTCAACCGATACCCAAAGACTTGAGTTAAGAACACCAGGATTTTATGATGTTGTAAGTCCACTATTTTCTAAAAATGATGATGGAACTCTTCACTCGCTCTATATTTTTCCAGAAATTATTAATGAAATTTCAAGATTGCAAGGTGTTGAGCTCGTGCTGATTAGGTCTTGGGGAAATAATTCAATTTTTGGTGGATTTGACCCAGCAAAGTCTTATTATCAAACCAACTTTTGGGAGCTTGAAAACAACGACACGATGAAGTTTTCTGATTTAGTCAGGCAAGGGCAAATGGCCTTCTTGGGCACGCATGACCTGATAGCTCATATTGCCGGGGTTGATAAAAATCACTGGCCTTTACTCAAACAAACAGCGCATCGAGTTTATGAATCAATAAGTGCTTACCTAAAATCGGTATCGAAGCCAAGTATTTCGGCGCTTATTCTTCCATATACCCTAGGAGTTGTACTGGACGATTTAGCTCAGCCACCAAGCTACGGTTCAAAAAGCCATCTTGCAGTGATCGACAATTTAATTCTACGAATTTCAAGAAATGAAATCCCTGCTAATTTACCGACACTGTTAACTCAATTTCCAGAAAGCTTCCAAAAGATTATCGATATTTCTCGAGCGACCGGGATTGAGCAGCGACCAGATGAAATTAAAAATACGATAGATTCTCTAATTCGAGAAATACAACGCGCTTCCGTTTTAAAGATCTAATTATTATTGGCTTGAAAAAGAAATGATTTTGAAATATAAGTTTCGATTATGGAAATGTTCGAACTTCGCTATTTTTTAGCTGTAGCCGGATCTGAAAACGTCAATCGCGCAGCTGAGC
>JAYVIY010000089.1:0-1897 GCA_043769795.1 Pseudobdellovibrio sp.
ACATCGTCGAAGCTCACACCATAAGTAAATGCGTTAGCCGCGTTCAGCGTGTTAACAACCGTCATGCGCACTGAAAAAAAATCTTTATCCGATAAAAAGAAATTTAAAATTATTTTTTTATCCATTTCAATTTTGGTATTGGTTGAAAACGACATCCCACCCTCACCAATCTCTACACCGCTACCCAGACTAGCCTTACCATCACACAAGAAACTGATGGCTTTACGAAAGCTTTTTCGCGGGTGTTTACGCTTCAATTTAACATCGTTTAGATCGCTCATGCATATGTATCGGTTTACAACGTATTGTTCTTTAACACTAAAGTCTCAATTTAATATATATAGGCCGACCTAGTGCGGGTTTTACCCCTAAAACCTTAAGAATATCTGAGTAATACCGACAAGTTAAATGGATACATGTTTTTTGAAAGGACATTGGATGTCGGTACGTCAGCTGCTGCAGTTAAATTCGCTAATACCAATATTGGTATTATTGGCGAACTTTTATTCAGCTGATGCCTCTGCCGCTTCTGTTCCAGGAATAAGAATCAATGGGCGCATCTTAAAACCTGATGGCCTTCCACTCGAAGGACTCAATACCCAATTCAAAATTCAGATTCGATCTCCTGATGCGGCCAACTGCCTTTACTATGAAGAAGTAAAAGTTGCCGATCTTGCCGGTTCTAACGGAATGTTCGCATTGACCGTGAATGATGGCCTCGGGCTTCGTACTGATACCACCGGACTTAGCTTCGAGCGATTATTTTCTAATCGCAGCACGCTTTCAGTTTCTGCAACCAATTGTGCGTCTGGTACAGGTTCGTTTACACCGAATGCATCTGACATCCGAAATTTAGTTATTTCATTTAAAGATGAAACGATGAGTGCATTTGAGGCGCTGCCTGCTCAAAGTGTAAACTATGTTCCCTATGCAATTGAATCAAGACAGGTTGGCGGTTTCACGGCGCAAAATCTATTGCGGGTTGAAAACCCGGTCACCGGTCCGGCTGTTATTTCTCCTTTAACTTCTGCGAATGCCACCGAGTTATTCGCTATCCTTTCAGGTACAAGTTCAAAGTATGTCATCAATAATCCTGAGGGTGTGTTGATACCTCCGACTGCGGCGCCTGTACCTACGGTTCCAATTGCCGGTCAGCAATGGTTTGATACAGCATCAGGCTTAATGAAGTACTGGGATGGCACATCGGTAATTACTTTGGCTCCTAACGCGGGCATTGTTTCTATCAACACCGGTGGCGGACTTGTCGGCGGACCCATCACGACGGTTGGTACAATTTCTATGGCCGTGTTACATAGCGCAGATACAACAGCGACAAAAATTACTCACGATATTTATGGCCGAGTTATATCGTCTTCCACTTTGCTCGAAGCGGATATACCCACTCTTTCAACGGCCGGAAAAGTTTCGGGCTCGGCACTTAATACCGGAACCATCGGTGGCAACACCGCTGTAAATACAACCGGAAACATTGCAACTACAGGATCAGTCAGCTCGGCGGCAGTCACTACTCGTGATCTCCGTGTTTATGATTCTGATAACACAAATTACGTTAGACTAATTACACCGGCCACTGCGGTTCTCTCGAGTGATATTACATTTACGTTGCCATCGCAAACCGGTAACAGCGGCGAGGTTTTATCAACTAATGGCTCGGGCGTACTTTCATGGATTCCGACAGTTACTAATGTATTAACGGCGGGAAATATATTTGTCGGAAACGCTTCAAATGTGGCTTCTTCGGTAACTCTCAGCGGTGACGCAACCTTAAATAGTTCGGGAGTTTTAACAATTTCAAACGGCGCGGTTAATTCTGCAAAAATTTTAGATGGTTCAATTGTTAATGCCGATATCAATGCGGCTGCAGCCATTGACGCGA
>JAYVIY010000090.1:0-1897 GCA_043769795.1 Pseudobdellovibrio sp.
TCCGCCGAAGACTTATCCGAGTATTATGAATCCATCGGCATCAAAGTAAAATATCTGCACAGCGATATTGAAACCATCGAGCGCAGTGAAATCATTCGCGATTTGCGTTTGGGTGTTTTTGACGTGTTAATAGGAATTAATTTATTACGGGAAGGTCTTGATATACCGGAAGTAAGCCTTGTGGGTATCACCGATGCCGACAAAGAGGGGTTTTTGCGATCTGAGCGTTCATTGATTCAGACCATTGGCCGCGCAGCCAGAAATGCCGAAGGGCGCGTGATACTTTATGCCGACCGGATTACTGATTCTATGCGTAAAGCCATGGATGAAACTTCACGAAGAAGAACAATTCAATCGGAGTACAATACTTTACACCATATTACGCCGCAGACGATTAAGAAAAAAATCCGAGAAGGTATCGGCGATATGTTCGACGGTTCACTGAGCGCCTATAAGTTGCAGGGTGCAAAAGATAAAACCGCCGAACAACTACAAAAATTCGCTCTGAAGCCCAATAAGATACAGAATGAAATTCTAAGACTTAAAGCCAAAATGAAGAAACTTTCCTCGGAGCTCGAATTTGAAGAAGCCGCAGCGGTGCGGGACGAAGTTAAGCGCCTTGAAATTCTTGAATTACAGATACGCGAAGGCAGCTCAACCGACCGCACTTCAACCGGAGAGCAGGTTTAATGTCAGAGGCTTCCGAGAACCCTGAAAATCTAAAAGAAAAGTTGAGAGCAAAAATCAAGGATTTTCCGGTTCAGAGTGGTGTTTACCTGATGAAAAATGCGGTCGACAAAATCATTTACGTCGGCAAAGCAAAAAATCTGCGGGTTCGGGTCAAAAACTATTTTCAGGATTTAAAAGACCACTCGCCGAAAACCAAAGCACTGGTGATGAATATAGTTGAGATTGAGTATCTTTTGACGAAAACAGAAGTCGAAGCTTTTTTGTTAGAAGCCTCACTGATAAAAAAACACCGACCTAAATATAACATCAGACTTAAAGATGATAAATCTTACCCTTATATTCAGTTATCATGGCATGACGATTTTCCGCGGTTGTATCTTTCGCGAAAAGTTAAAAAAGACGGAAGCCTTTACTTCGGGCCATACACTTCGGGTGGGGCTGTTTTCGGGACTATTCGATTTTTAAATCGCTTGTTCCGGATTCGTGATTGTAAAGATCATTATTTCAAATCGCGCACTCGGCCCTGCATGACCTACCAGATCGGACGCTGCACGGCACCCTGTGTTCAGTTGGTTACAAAGGAAATTTATCGCGATGACGTTGAGGGAGCCAAAGATTTTCTAAAAGGCCGCAGTAAAAAACTGATCAAAGATCTTGAGAAAAGAATGTTGGTAGCCGCTGACGAAGAAAAATTTGAAGTGGCTGCAAAAATGCGTGATTCTTTAACGGCGATTAAGAGTATTATTGAGAAGCAAATCGTTATCAATGATCAATCTGATAAAGATCAGGATATTGTCAGCTACTTTGGAGACGAGCGCGGAGTGCTGATTGAGACGCTGCATGTGCGCAGCGGAAGAGTCATCGGACACCGACCGCATTTTATCACGAGCATTAATCCGCAGAGCCCGGACGAAGATCCGCGCGAATGGCTTGCGTCTTTTTTAAATCAATACTACGAAGATAATTTTATTCCGGACGATGTTTTACTCAGTGTGGATCTAGGAAATGATATTCATAATCTTTTGATGGATGTTTTAAAAGAAAGATCTGGTCAGAGCACTTTAGTTAGGTTTGCCACTGACAACAAAGGTCAGGACCTGATCGAAATGGCCACTCAAAATGCCAAAGCCCACTTTGAAAAACATGTTTCAAAAGATGAAGAAAAAAAGAGCGGCCTTGAAGAAATTAAAGTCAAATTAAATTTGCC
>JAYVIY010000091.1:0-5207 GCA_043769795.1 Pseudobdellovibrio sp.
CCGTGTGTTTTCGCTTGCTGAATCATTGTATATGTTTTTTTGTCGTTATCCGGAATATCTCGCCATGAAATTTGCGCCAAATCAGTGGCCTTATGCAGAGCCGTGAGAAAACCGATCGAGAGAACATCAATTTTCATTAATCCCAGAGTTTCGAGATCGTCTTTATCCCATTGAATTATTGTGCGATCTTCCATCCGAGCGGGTTCGATGGGTACCATTTCAATCAGTGGATCATTTGAAAGTACAAAGCCCCCTGAGTGAATCGAAAGATGCCGCGGAAAACCTTTCATCTGTTCTGAGAGCTCTTCAATAA
Source organism: Pseudobdellovibrio sp. (assembly GCA_043769795.1). Taxonomy (GTDB): domain Bacteria; phylum Bdellovibrionota; class Bdellovibrionia; order Bdellovibrionales; family Bdellovibrionaceae; genus Pseudobdellovibrio. Next base: position 314 of record JAYVIY010000091.1, read on the forward strand.
AATAGCGGCGCTCTTTCTTATCAAGCGCTAATTCGTCGAAGCGCTGATCAAGTTCGCCGGCGGAAATGGTTCCGGTCTTTATACCCAGCGCTTTACTCAGTTCAAGAAAGGCACTGCGCCGGCGGTAAGTACGAACCGCGGCCACCATAGCCGCGCGTTCTCGCCCGAAACGTCGGTAAATATACTGAATAACCTCTTCGCGTCTTTCATGCTCAAAATCAATATCAATATCCGGCGGCTCTTTGCGTCCTTCATTCATAAAGCGATCAAATAGTAAATTCATTTGCACCGGGTCTACACTGGTGATTCCGAGCACATAACAAACAATTGAATTGGCCGCAGAACCCCGTCCTTGGCAGATAATATTGTTGTCTTTCGCGAATTTCACAATGTCATGAACTGTTAAAAAATAATGTTCGTCATTTCTTTTTTCAAAAAATTGCAGTTCGCGACGAATCTGGTTGTTCACTTTGATCGACAGCATGGGGCCGTAGATTTCATGAGCCCCCTGAAAAACTAATTCTTCCAAATAAGACTTAGCACTTTGGCCTTCCGGTATAAACTCGTTCGGATAGGTGTATTTAAGTTCTGATAGACTGAATCTGCACTGATCGGCGATTTTCTGAGTGTTAATCAGTGCCTGAGGCAAATCACTGAATAACGATTGCATCTGCGAATCAGCTTTTAGATACCGTTCATTATTTCCGAACAGCAAAAAACCGGCTTCATCCACGTTAGTGCTTTCGCGGATACAGGTTACGCAATCATGCAACGGACGTCGCTCAGAAACATGGTAGTGCACATCATTTGTGGCAACGATAGGGATTGTATGTTTTTGACTAGCCGCAAAGGTTTGCCTGGTTCGCTGCGTATCAAGGCCGTCTAAGTAACGGCACAGAGCTAAATACAGATTTTCTCCGAAAATTTCCTTTAGCAATGCAAGATTGGTTTTAGGTGTGAAATCGACAATGCATATCAGGTCGTCACGGCCCTCAAAAGACTGTAAAAGATCTATGAGTTCTGAAAATAAAATAAACCCTGTGGCTTTTTCTTTATCAGCATGCACCATTGTAATGATTCGACATAAAAGCCCATAGCCTTTTCGTGTTTTTGCCAACAAAGTCAGAGGCGGGTGTTCAGCTACAGTGATTTCGCTGGCCGCAATCAATTTGAGATCGGGGTTAAAGCTCTGAATGCTTTCATAGGCCCGGGGTAAAGCATAAACACCATTACAGTCGGTGATTGCGATGGCCTTCATACCTAACTTCGATGCCTGGGCTATATATTCCTCCGCGCTGGAAGCCCCTCGTAAAAATGAAAAATTAGTTTTACATTTAAGTTCAGTAAACACAGATCACCCGAAATAGCCTTGTAGGTAAAACGTCTGATCCGGAGTCTGAAACACTGAAATACTACTGCCGTTTTCTAGTTCTAAAATAAAATAATTTCTATCATAAGAATTATTCAGATCTTTGGTTTGCTCTTGCCAGCCGCCGGTGATGCGCTCCGCTTCAGCTGAAAGACTTGACCAGTTTAAAATTTGGTATGTTTTCTTTCGAATATGAACAAAACCTGAGGAGATCTCGATTATTTCAGGTTGTATCAGGTGGCTTGGTCGCAACGGTATTCGATCAATAAAATCTGAATTGGCAAGACGTGCAGTTTCAGATTTTTTCCATGATTTTTCAGGTCGCCGGTCCGGTAGTAGTTCTGCAAAAAAGATATTATTTTTTCCGTGAACTTCGGTGAGTTGCTCGATTAGAGCCTGCTGCTGCTCATGAATTTCATCATGCCGGTGCAATAGATTTCGCTGACCGATTGCGCCGGGCACCGTTGCCGTCACAGTGGTTTCAAGACCTTCGATGGGACTTAATATACGGCGTTTTTCAAAATCGCGGGTGAGTCGCTCTTTGATTATTTTCAAACAGGCTTTGGCCGAGCTCTGGGCAAATAAAAAATTAAAATCAAATTGTCTGAAAGCTTTTGGGTTCTGTGAGTTGGTTTCGCAGAAAATTTTCACCTGCATGCTCTGCGCCTTCAGGCTACGTGCCCAAAGACGTTGAAATAAAATATCGAGTTGTTTTTTTAACTCAAATAGAATGGGTTCAAGTTCTCCGTAAAATTCAAAATAGGGAAATTCCATTTTTTCTGCGATCACCTCAAGAGGTTTCCAGTACACCCAGACAATCGGCACTTCAAAATTAACCCGCTGTTTGCACAAAACCGCAATAGCCCCGAAGCGGGAAATTAAATCTGCTGTGGGAATCAGTTTGAAGCCTGCAATATTTTTTACGCCCAGATCCTGAAAGGCCACGATCATTTTGTTAACGTACTGTCGTGCTATGGGGTCTTTATTAAAAGGGTCGGCGAACTCAAGCAAAGCGGAGAGTTGCAGTTGGCCTAGGTCCTGGGTTTTGTTTTGCGCTCGCAGTAAGGCCTCGGTAATATCTGTTCCGAAGGCCACATTGGCTTCCAGACCTAGGCGGCGCAAAATAACCAGCACCCGGGCATGGAAGCCGGCTTCTGTGTATAATTTACGACACTTGCCGATTTCAATAAATACGGCCTCGGTGCTGCGAACACAGATTTGTGGGCTGAACCTTAAGCAGAGTTCAGCCACTTTTTGAACTGAGCCTTTATCTTGTGCCTGGTCAGAAAACCAAATACACGCAACTTTCATTTTGAACGACCATAGCGCTGCTTTAAGATATCAATCTGAATTTCTTTTTTTCTATTTTGTGTAATATCCAGTTGTAGCGAAATCGGCCAGGCTATTGAAGGTTTTTTGGCTGTTAAAAAAAGTGTATTGTTAGATTTTTCGGTGATCAGCTGAAAAGCACGAAAAACCCTGAGTTCGGTAAAATTATTGGGCGCAATAACAACTTCGTAAACCTGACTTTGAATAATTTTACGTAAGGAAACAAAAGAGTCATTGCCTAAAATTCCGAAAGTGATTTGCTTTAAATCAAGCCCGCGCTGCACGAGGGCAGTGGGTAAAACCTGTTGCGTATTTTCAGCCCAGAATATTTTAATTTCGGGATGTTGTTTCAAAAACAGAATCAGCCATTCATATTTTTTAGGGCCGTAAATTTCAACTACGGCACCTTTCGGAACCCCGTCAGGTAAAGTCGGTGCAGCCCACGCATCACGTTCGACGCTGACGTCAACTGCGCCAATAATGAGTTTCAGATGTTTGATTTTTTCAGCGCTACTCACGAATTAAAACTCCTTGCCCCCAATCAGAATTAAATAAGTCTGTTGACATAGGCAAGGAAAATATGTAAATTTTATGTAAATTAAGACGTGCCTAGTTGCCAAGGCCCTTGGTGTTTACTCCGTCGGCCTGAAGTTCTTTTAGTACATTACCCATCAAAGATGAGGTCGAGTAATGCCCAGATTCTGAGTCGATATGGGTAATGCGGCCACTATGAATGGCAATTTCCCCACCACCTGCGATCGGTTTTCCTGCAAACAGGCTTGAATGACGAATTTCTTTATGAAGAAACTCATTAAAAATATAAAGATTTCCGTGAGCGTCCATCACGTAATTGATTCGATCAGGGTAGCTACTGTTACCATCTTTTGAGTCAGCTAATGGCTGTCCCTGGCTATTATAAACAATACCGGCCACGACAACGACACGATACTGCTCGCGTTGTTCTGCATTTAAGTAAACCACTTGTTTACGGGCATCACGTTCAACAAATCTTTCGCCCATCTGAACAGTTGGTAACAACTGACTATCGGCCTTAACTTTAACACGCCAATCCTGTGCAAAAGCCGCGGAGCTTAAGAAGACTAAACCTAATAAAATCGCTTTTAAAAAAGACATCAAATTTGAGTTCATCGTCATTTCCTCTTTGTATCAAAATTTATTTCTCTACTATAAGCGATGCGCTCAAAAAGCTAAATGCAGGAATACTTAGAAGAAAAACCTACAAAAGCTGGCAAAAAGTTAGACACCTAAAGTGCTTTCAAATCAGTCCAGACCAAAAAAAGATAGAAGCCCATTAATAAAATCAAAACTCAGACGTAGTCGCCATGTGTCGTTAGGCTTAAACCCTTTATTTTTGCTTCGAAAAGAAGGTGGTATCCAGTAGAGTTTGCAGAGATGAAAAACTTTTTATCATTTAAAAAACCAGATCACCAAAAAGATGTCTGGTTTAGAAGCTGTTTACATCAGAATGAATCTAAGCTCATTCGTTATGTAAAAAGCTTGGTTCATAATCTGGAAACTTCAAAAGACATTGTACAGGATTCCTTTCTAAAATTATGGCAACAGGACCATATCCCCTTAAAAGGTCGAGAAACTCCGTGGCTCTTTACTACAAGCCGTAATAGCGCCTACGATTTTTTGCGCCGCAAACACCGCAAGGATATAAGCGCAGACGAAATGGAGCTGGAAGTGGCCGACCCTGCGGGCACAGCTGAAGAGCAACTTTTGAATCAAAATACTGAACACTACTTAGAAAGACTTTTAGAATCACTCTCTCCGGCGCAAAGAGAAGTGCTCAATCTTAAATTTCAGCAGGGTCTGAGTTACAAAGAAATCAGCGCACTCACCGGACATTCAGTCAATCATGTCGGTGTGCTCATTCATAATACCGTTACAAAATTGAAAGAAAAAATTAAACTGAGCGAAACAAAATCGAGGTCGTCATGAAAATAAATAAAAACGATCCTAGGCTTACAGCCTATGTTTTGAACGAGCTAGAAGCTTCTGAGCTGAATATCATTGAAGACGCCATTAAGGCAGATCCCGAATTAGCAAGCGAAGTAGCGTTACTGAAAAAAAGCGTCGACATTTTTCACAAGTTTGAACAGGCTCAGGATTATCAGCTAAATCCTGAACAAAAAACCAAAGTGTTGGCGCAAATTTCTACGCAGGTGAGTT
>JAYVIY010000092.1:0-1895 GCA_043769795.1 Pseudobdellovibrio sp.
CGAAGCAACGGTTCGAAGAGTCGAAAGTAAAGTTGTTGGGCTGACGATAGCTACATTTTTATCCCAGGCCTGTTCAAAAAGTTCAGGTTTAAGTCTGAAGGCTAATGCAAAGGCCGGCTCGATCGGCATAAACAACATAACAAAATCGGGTGATACCACTTGATCGGCAAGATGATACTTTTTTTCTGAGAGACCATTGATGTGAGCCTTGAGTGATTCAACATGATTTTTTGCAAACTTCTCTCTTTCGGCTTCAGTATTAGCAGAAACCGAGGCTTCGTATGCCACTAAGGTCATCTTAGAATCGACGATCAAGTGCTTTCCTTCAGGAAGTTTAACGATCACATCGGGTCGAAGGGTTTCGCCGCCAAGCCCTTTGACTGTTTCCTGAGTGAAATACTCTTCACCTTTTCGCAGCCCCGATCTCTCGAGGATATTTTCTAAAATTAATTCACCCCAATTTCCCTGAGTTTTGTTTTCACCCTTAAGGGCTAAGGTCAGATTCTGGGCGTCTTTTGACATTGTTTGATTCAGCTCAATTAACTTTGAGATTTCGCCCTTTAAATGGCTACGGTCTTTTTGTTCATTGACGTAAGTGTCTTCGACTTTTTTTTCAAAGTCCTTTAATTTGTCGCGTAACGGAGAAAGAATGTTTTCAAGCTGTTTCGAGTTTTGCAAAGTCATTTTATCTGATTTTTCATCGAATATTTTCTGCGCTAAGTTTTCAAATTGCAGAGTTAATGTCTTTTGCATTTGGGACGTTTCATGCTTGCTCTGGTCTGAACTGGCTAAGGTCAACTCGTACTTGGTCTTCCAGGTATGTGTTTCAATTTTGAGCTTTGAGTAAATAACAAATCCAATAATACCGCCGCCGAGTACAAATCCTACCAAAGCTATGACTAATTCCATTCTTAAACCTCTTAATTTGACGAAAAACCTATTCTCAGTCTAACAAATCTTTGCTAGTTTGTCGTGATGACAAAAGCAAAATCCTGGATTTTAGCAGCGCGTCCCAAAACGCTTTCGGCCTCTTTAGTACCAATTGTGGCATCTTGCGGTCTCGTCACAGGATTGGGCTATTCAGTGGATTGGCGAATTGTGATCTTTGCCTTACTTGCAAGCTTTTGCATACAAATTGGAACAAATCTGGTTAACGATGCAATGGATTTTAAAAAAGGCGCTGACACCAAAGATCGCGTCGGCCCACAGCGAGTCACTCAACAGGGTATTTTCAGTTTTAACGAAGTTATGCGTGCGGCCGCATTCTTTTTTGTTTTGGCGGCCTGTTTCGGAGTTCCGTTGGTTATTCAAGGCGGTTTGCCGATTTTGATCGTCGGTTTGATTTCGATTGCGATGGGGTATGCCTACACGTCGGGCCCCATTCCACTGGCCTACTATGGTTTAGGAGATCTTTTTGTAATTTTATTTTTTGGACTAGTGGCCGTTGGCGGACTTTTTTATTTATTGACCGGAACCTATTCGGTAGCAGCGTTTGTTGTCGGCTTACAAATAGGATTTTTAAGTACAGTGCTTATTGCAATTAATAATTTACGAGATATCAAGACTGATGTTTTGGTTAACAAAAAGACTTTAGCAGTTCGCTTAGGAATTTCAGGCGGGCGTTTCTGGATAGCCTTTCTACTTTTTGCTCCTTACCTCGGCGGATATTATTGGCTCTCACTGCAAAGATGGTGGGTTTACATAATTCCATTGCTGGCATTTCCTTTGGGTTTGTTGATCGCAAAACGCATCTTCCGTACCGAGCCTGGTCCTGAATATAATAAGTTTCTAGCCATGTCATCGGCGTACAGTTTAGTTTTCAGTGTCTTACTTGCCATCGGTTTTCTGATTTGATGAAAACCGTCTTTTCACCTTATTCACTTAAGAAGAGACTC
>JAYVIY010000093.1:0-5207 GCA_043769795.1 Pseudobdellovibrio sp.
GTGCCTGAGAATACAATATTGGAGGTGCTGATCAGTGCTGAATTAGAAGTGCTGGCGGTCATTGAACCTGAACAAGTTAATACACTGTCGATGTCGCTAACCGTAAAATTAACTGCAACACTTGAGTCCTCGCTGACCACCTTTGATGTAATGCTGCTAATCACAGGCGCGTCATTTATGGCAGTTACTGTGTACGTAAATGAACTTGTAACTGAATTAACCGAATCACTTACGGTTAGAACAATGTTGCTTGAACCGCTTAAATTTGCAACCGGCGTCAGAGTCGCTGTACAGTTCGGTGCAGTGCCTGAAAAAACAATGTTCGCTAAAGGCAGCAGCGCTAAATTTGAAGACGACTTAGACATTGAACTACTGCAATTGAGTGTGCTGTCTGAATCTGTAATAGTAAAACTGATTGGCAGCACAATATCTTCATTCACTGTTTGATTCGCGATAACCGAAATAACCGGCGGAGCATTCACCACAGTGACCGTGGCGTCTGCCGTAGCACTCATCGCGTCCGTAACCCGGACTACCGAAGTGCCAGCTACCGCCGGTGCGATGAAAGCTCCTGTTGTGCTGTTGATACTTCCGCCGCCGCTCTGAAGTGAAAAGACGTAAGGGCCTGTGCCTCCGGCGGCTGTGAAGTTCGAGCTGCTATTGATTGAAACCGTAACTGTTGCGGGCGAAATCCCCAGAGCTCCGAAAACATTTACAGTTGTATCGGATGTATTTCCATACGAATCCGTGGCACGAATGACCGCAGCCCCAGGAGTACCGGATGCCGAATAAAATCCTGCAGCACTAATTGTTCCTAATCCGCTGACGATCGAAAACGTCACCGGTGCAACGCCACCTGTTGAGGAAAAAGACTGAGTTGCACTGAGACTTAGACTCGGATTCACAGGCGAAATCTGTAAAGTCGCATTGATTGTAATGATTGAGTCTGCATAATGCCCCTGCCCGTCAATCACGCGCACGACCGCAGTACCTGGTGATGTCGGTGCCGTGTAGTTTCCGGTTGTTGAAAGAATGGTTCCGCCGCCACTGAATATCGAGTAACTGTTCGAGCCACTGCCTCCAGTTGCTGTAAAAGTTAAGTTATTATTCACGGCGACCGTAATTGCACTCGGCGAAATGGTCACAGAATTTGTTAAAACAGTAGTGGGAGCAAAACCGTCGGTTTTACCGCAAGAGTAAATAATTAAACTGAAAGTTACTAGAAGGCCCAGCCTTAAAAAATTCACCCGTTACGTCCTACAAATGGTTAGTAATATAGGACACTTATCGGACTTTTAAGAAGTAAACATAAGAAAAATTAGAAGGAGTTTCAATTTGAAACATTTTAGTGGACTGTTCGGCATGCTAGAATGAATCGGCGTAGTTTTTATTGTGTGCTAAAAGTAACTTCTGGTCCCAAAGTTCGACCTAAATCACTCGAAACACTGAGCGCCTGCACCTTGTAGTTGGTGCGCGGCTGAAGACCGGTTAATTTGACTTCATGATTCACGGTTAACAAATTATCAGATTCAGAAATCGTAACAACACCTCTGCCCAGATCGGTCAAGAGAACCTGCGAGGTGCTGATGATGTCGGTTTTCCAGGTAATACTGACAGTACTCAGGATGACTTCGCCCATGTTAAGTTCTGAAATGACAGGGTTCGTGCCCGGCACACAGGGGTTGTAGTCAGCCTGACTTTGACTGACCATGTAATTGTTTGGTGTAAGCGCTTTCCAACCGCGGCTGAGTAACGACGCATAGGCAGCTTGCGGAGCCGAGTGAGCATCGGGATTAAAAAACAGATTGTTACCCAGTTGGTTACACATTGAATCCTGACCGGCCACACTTGATTTTCTCCACATCAGAATATTTGAAATATGATATCGAGGGCCTTGATAGTATGCGAGCTCAACCGGCACCATGACATTTTTAACCATGCGAACAGTATGGGTTGAACAGCCCATTTTAGTCGGATGATCGCCATCATTATTAACTATAACTTCGTCGACGGCTTCAATAGAATTCGACTTTAAGGTTAAAGTGGCGCCATCATCCGAGAGAAGAGCCAGCTCATAATAGCCGGCATCATCCTCATCTGACAGTATCAGGTTTGTGGTCATTTTCAGACCGAAATATTCAATTAGTTTATTTTGCTGATCATCTTTCAGCATCTGGCCTTGGGTTGTAGCAAATCCCTCGCTAAATATTCGGGTCGGAACATTGATATCGGATAAAAAAATATTTTGTTCAGATTTCTTCGCCAGTTGCACATAGTCGGTGGTTTTATACCAGCGGGGCATAGTCGCAGTTCGATAAAATAGTTCGGCTTTAATGCCTTTTTGATAGTTTTTCTGAGTTGTTGTGCCGCCATTAAAAGGATCACAAATAATTTTATTTGCGGCATATCTATTGATGTTGACCGCAAGATACTCCTGCGCACCAGTCGGGGCAGCGGTAGAGCTAGGGGTGCTGTCGCTTTTAACTCCGCAAGCAGTTAATAGCATCGAAATTAAAATCCATTTTATTTCTCTAATGTGTAAGTTCATCCTGGACCTCACTTACCTTAGTATACAAACGCCTCCAGCCAACAAGTGAAAGAATAATAATATATTTCAAAATAGGATGACAAAAGTTTTACATAAAATTTGAACAAAGGCTGAAGTTAAAAAAAAACGTCAATCAATTAGACAAAAAAATGGCTTTTAAAAAATCAATACGTATCAAACGCAGAAGGAAGCATTTTGAGCATTCGTACTCACACTACTTCAAAGTCACCTGAAAATATTCAGGATAAATTTTGTTTTTGCCGAAAATACTAAGGATAAAGTTCTTGTTTTTTATTTTAAACGAAACCGGCTGAGGCGGCACTTGGCCCTGAAAAATTTCTAATTTTTGACTTTTCTGTTCGGAATTTAATACTGTAAAATAGGTTTTTGAAGTAGGTCCAAGAGTTGGCCCTCCCGTCAATGCTGGATCTGGAAACTCATCGATTCCGTCGTAAATAATGCTGAAATCTTTAAATTTAATTTCAAGTCCTTTGATTTTGAGTAAATTTTTTCCATAGCTTGGGTGCAGTAAACTTTCGAGGTCATGAAACAAACCCCCATCATCCTTGCTATTTAGGGCAGTGGTCGGTGTTTTAAACTTATCATTGATAAGGACAATTTCTTGCTTCTGCATATCGGCAGTGGAGAACTCAAGAGAATGGTAAGAAGCCTTCGGGCCAGGTTTGACCATCTCGTCACCTTCCGCTGGAATTTTTTCAATACGTTTCATTAATTTCAAGATGGCCACAGCATCATTGATAGCAACCTGAGCCTTAATTTTTCTATCCGAGATTGAGTAGAATTCAGTTGCAACTAAACTTACTGGCTTAACAATTTGAAACCATGAACTTGTCATTGTGCCTCCATCAGCAAAAGTGAAACTTAGAGTGAATATAAATCCTACTGCCGCGATCTTCAAAATATTATTCATTACAACAATGTATCATCTCAAATGGATTGGTCAATAAGATGACTTCAACATTGTCCAGAAAGTGACGATGAATGTTCAATCTTTAAATAAGATAGTCGTTAACAGGGCGGGCCCTATTAACGATATTCTAAAGCGGTCAGTATCTTGGCTCTGGAGGAATAACATCTCCGTCGTTGTTAACCCACTCGATAAACTCAGCCCTTTGAAAACGTAAGCGGTTTTGTCTAAAATACAAAAGCGCAAAAACCATTCCTAAAGCAAACCCAACAAAGTGACTGAGATAACTGACATTCCGGTGATAGGTTTCAGGAATAAAAAGGACGGCGGCAATACCGATTGTTTTGATCAATCTTCGCGAAATTTTCTCACGCGTTTCAATTAAAAAATAGAGTGTCAGCCAAACCGAACCCATCCAATAGACCACACCGGACACACCCAGTAATTCGGAATTGGCCGGCATTGTAATCAGCACAATATAATTGACGATTCCTCCAAACAGAAAAGTGGCTACGGGAAACACAAAACCGCCGAAGTAACCGAACAGAAAATATGAAAACACTGAAAAAAGTAAAGAGTTAGAAAGTAAGTGAGCCATATCCTCATGGGCAAGGAGCGACGTCCAAAGCCTCCAATACTCGTGTTTTTCAAAAACATTTTGTGGAATCGCCGTCATGAGACCAGCTAAATGAAAATCGTCACGCCAATAGAGCAAGCTTGCTATTAAAAGTGAAAGCAGCGAGGTGCCCGCTACCAGGAAAGAGTTAGAATCTGGCTTTTGCGTCAGCCAATGAGCGCGAACTTTTCTCGTGAGCCGGGGTTCAACCAAATTGAAGTCTGTCGTTTCCATTTTATAATTGTGTGTTCACTTTTCTTTTTGTCAATTTACATATCTTGTTCTCTGCCCGAAACTTTCCAGAATCTTATGTAGAGCAGATAAAATACAACAAGCATGTTTAAAAACGTGATCGTTGCCTTCACATAAGAGAAACCTTTGTTAAGTTCGATCAATTCAATCGGTACATAGAGCCCTGCAGAAATTATCGCGATCCACTGGCCCCACCCTCGGTTTTTCCAAAGTCCGAAGGCTTCTAGAAAACGAAGGATCGAATAGAGCAAGGCTCCGATGGCAATCCAAAGAATGTTTTTGTCGGTGACATTCGCCAGTGCGAGCAAAAAAATTTGTGGGATGTGGTGCGCGGGGTTGAGATGAAGATGCTCGATAATGCTATTGCCGACTTCATTTAGCACCTGTGTGCTGCTATTTAAATACCTCAAAAATCCGAATCCGGCGCACATAACCAGCAGCCCCTTGAAAGCTTCAAAACCGGCAAGCAAATGCAGACCACGAGAGTGAGAATTTAAATTCTTGGGCTTCGCCTGAAACGAAAAAATCATTGCAAAAAATATCATTCAATCCCTATTATTAACAAGTCGCACGAAGGCGTTAGCATTTGATGTTCAAATCTTCCCCTTTACTAAGCGGCCGCCCTGAGGGAAAAATGACCCAAAAAGATTGTGAAAATTTCTTTAAAAGCAGCGCCCGTAGTGCCGGTTTGCGAATTTATAATGAAGCAAAAGTTACAATTTCAAAGCCCTCAGCTTTAGAAGTTATCGCCTACGTTAAGCCCAACTTCAGAGTGAGTCTTAAGTTAGAATCTATTCAAGGCGGAAACTTAAATGCCGATTGCAACTGCACTCAATCTAAAAAAGGCGAACTTTGCAAACATA
>JAYVIY010000094.1:0-5207 GCA_043769795.1 Pseudobdellovibrio sp.
TAGGTCAGCTTTTCAAAAACTTTCTCAAGTCGAATATTTAGTGAATAAATCCAGAAAACCAGTGCTGCGAAACTGACAAATTTCGAAATAAAAAGAACATCGTCAAGGCTGAGACTAAAGGTATGATACGCAATCTGAAAAAAAACGATAACCAGAAGGCTAAAAAGCATAGGGCGAGGAAATCTCGGTAGCGCAATCTTTCGCGGGATCACAAGCCAAGCTATACCGCCGGCCAGAAATAGAAGAGTCAGTTTTGTAGAATAATAATTTGCATTCAGACGCGTCCACCAGGCCACCGGAATGATAAAAAGAAGCAAACACAACACATATTGTATCGATTTATTAATCATGAAATACCTGCATCAAATAAGCTTAAGTTAAGAAACTGGCTTAAACAATCTCATTTTGAGACAAAAAAACGACCTTAGAAATTAACTAAATAAATAACGATGACTGACAAATTACTGCAAATCGCGCCTAATTTAACTCTAAAACCAATAAAACCTCTCTCTTCGGGCCCCGTTCTTGCGATGTCTTGTATGAGGTGACTTTATGACAAAACTGACTTGTTTCTTACTTTTTGTTGCGACTTTCTTGTTTTACAAGCTGAGCTTCGCCAATTCATGCAAGGTCATGGTTAATAATAGTCAGACTCAGGCCTACGCATCTGAAGTCACTGTGGTTATTGGAACCGATAGAGCTGGTTCCAAATCTGCAATTATCGCTGCTGAACTCGTCAGCCAACTCGTTAAGAATCCTAACGTAAAAGTCAATTTGGTTGATCTCGCGAAACTACCGAAATCGATTTTTAAAACTGATTATTTTGCAAAAAAATCAAAACTATTTCAGTCAGACTTTGTTGATCCTATAGCGAGAGCCGGCGGAGTTATTTTTGTCGTGCCTGAGTATGACGGCGCAGTGCCGGGAATTCTCTCTTACTATATGAACCATGTGCGCGAGAGTTTCGATAAAAAACAAGTCGCTCTCGTCGGAATTTCAGCCGGAAAATGGGGTGCCAGGTCGGCTCTTGATGGCTTCAAGGCAACTCTGACTCACCGACGCGCCCGAATTCTCGGTGACCAACAAGTTAATATAGAAAACATCGAAACAAAAATTGAAGGAAATGAACTCAACCACGCCGATTCTAAAAATCGTCTTGCTGAAACGGCGAAACAAGTTGCTTTGGCTATAAAAATGGCCTCATGGGATAACCCCGAATCACAGCGAATTCACGCGGCGGTTCTTAAAAGTCAGGCCGGTGGCATGCTCTCGATGACAATGAATAATTCAAGTGTGGTCATCGGTCAGTTTTCTAAAGTTATTTTGAACGAAAACGCTACCCCTGCCTATGTTCAGTTTTCAGGACCTACAAAGATCATGCATAATCAAAAAGTGATTCCGGGTCAGGATGTTGATGTTCATAATCTTGGTTACGGTATGCCAGTAGGAGCTATTAAGAATTTCAAAAAAGGTTGGCATTTAAAAGCCAATTTTGCAGCGACAAAACTAGAAGTCGGAAAAAAAGTAAAACTCGAATATGAATCAGGTGTGCTCGTCGATGGAAAAGTAAAAAATCTCACTTTTGATAACGATGGCAATTTACTCGTTATCACATTTAGTGATGTTGTGGTGACCAACAAGGCTGAAGTGCTCTTTCAAAAAGAATGGGGCGACTTTGACATCGCTGTAGGCGACTGCATCGAAGAAACAAGTTTAGTTAACTAGCCAGATTTAAAATCTGCCTAGTTAAACATTTTCTTGGTTTTTTTTATTTCATCAACGAAATTTTTAATTTGAACTTGAACATGCTCTATTTTTTGGATGACCGAATTGAAATCTTTTTCTTTTTTTAAAGCAAATTTCACATCTTTCAAAGCCTGACGTGCGCCTTCTATAGAAAATTTATCTCGGTACAATAACTTCCGAATCAAAAAAGCATTTTCAACATCTTTTTTTGTATAAAGTCTTTGATTATTTGAAGCTTTTTTCGGATTGAGCAAGTCAAATTCCTGCTCCCAATAGCGAAGCACATATTGTTTAATACCTAACAAATCAGCCACATCACCAATTTTAAAACCGAAACGGTCAGGGATGCTGGAGATTTCAGTTAACAGCTCTTCATCAATCAAAACACTGGGAAAACTTGAAGACTCAGATTTTAGATTCAGATTTTCGCTTTCAATTGGCGTTTCCTGATTCAAAACTTCTAGAAATTTATCTTCTAATGAAAGCTCAATTTCATTAGAAGGCATTTGATTATTATTCGTCGTCATCTTCGTCATCCTTCAGGTGAGAGTATTCTTCGCCATTGAGCATAGCCTTAAGAACCTGGCTGGGTCTGAATGTAAGCACCCGCCTCGCTGAAATTTTAATTTGCTCACCGGTTTGCGGGTTTCGGCCCACACGCTCACTCTTACCGCGTACAACAAAGTTACCGAATCCGGAAATTTTTACTTTTTCACCATTCTGTAATGTCTTTTTTAATTCCAAAAATACCAACTCAACAAGTTCACTGGCTTCCTTTTTAGAAAAACCAATGGTCTCATACACTTTTTCAACAATATCTGCTTTAGTGATTGTTGAGTTTCCGACGTTCTGTCCTGCCATGAGAAATCTTCTCCTTAAGATATTAAAAGTGTAGCAAGTACTCGAAATGAATCAAGTTTTTGGCCCTTTATTTCAAAAATACCGCTTAGCGCAAAACAGCGCCAACTGATTTTTTAGCCGCATCAATCACTTTCTGACTCAATTGAACTAGATCAGCCTCTGCGAGTGCCGTATCCATCGCTTGAAAGTTAGCTCTTAATGCAACTGACTTTTGGCCAGCTGGTAGTTTTTCACCTTCATAAATATCAAATACGATTAAATCTTTAAGTGTTGCTCCACAGGCTTTTTTTGCTTCTTTTAACAAATCACCTATAGATTTTTGCGCATCCATAACAAAAGCAAAATCGCGAAGAGTCGGTTGAAATTTTGAAAGTGATTTAAACTTTGTCGGTCTTGGCTGCCCTTTTAAAACCAGTTGCAAATCAAGCTCAGCTATCGCCATCGGAAAACGAATTTTTTCATTATCGAGATAGCGAGGATGAACCGAACCCATAAAGCCAACGGTCTGACCTTCAACGATAATTTGCGACCACTGACCTAAGTGCAAAAATGACGGCGCCTCAGCTGTAGCTACAAAACTATAGGAAGAAATTTGTAGGCTCTGCAAAAGTTTTTCGATGGCCGAGCGTAAATGATAAACTGCCGGTGCGCTCGCAGCAAAAATTCCGGTGGCTTCGCCCCAACTGATTAAAGAGAGCCTACTGCTTTCTTTATAACCCATCTCTGTTTTTGCAAAGACCACTCCAATTTCAAAGAGAGCACCTGTCTGATTGCCGGATCTTACATTTTCTATTGCGTTTCGATAAAGACCGAAAGCCAGAGTTCGGCGCATAACATTGAGCTCTTCACTTAGAGGATTTTTGATTTTAACAGCTTGAGTGTCAGTTGCTAAACCCTGCACTTTAAGTTTTTGAATATCTGAAATAAAAGCACTCTCGCCAGCGTCATTAGTGAATGCATAGTTAAAGGCCTGATTAAAACCCTCACCTCTGATGTACTGAGAAACCTTCTGATTTAAAATATATTCGGGATTATGACTGGCAGGCTCTACCGAAAATGCGGGAATTTTCTCTTGAATATGTTCATAACCATGAAGTCTTGCGTACTCTTCAACGAGGTCCATATCACGCTCAATATCAAATCTGAATAAAGGCGGCGTCATCAAATACTCGCCGGTGCTGGATGCTCCGCTGGCTTTGGCATTAATAGGTTCAACTTTAATCTGCAAGCCTTGCATATAATTTAAAAATAATTTTTCATCGGCTTCGTAACCCAGGCGATCACTGACTGTTTGAATTGATATCTGAATAGGTTTTTTTGAAAGCGGGCTTGAATTCACATCGTGGGCTTCAGCAAACACCTCACCACCGGCCACTTGTTGAATGAGAAGCGCCGCGCGGTCCATGATGTTGAAAGTCGAGCTCGCATCAACCCCTCTTGAAAATCGATAGGCTGAATCGGTATCAACGCCGAAAGTTCGCGAAGTTTTACGAACCGACATGGCATTAAAAGACGCGCTTTCTAAAAAAATATTTTTTGTGCTTTCAGAAACTCCCGAATTCATTCCACCAATAACTCCGGCCAATGCCACGGCTTTTTCAGCATCACAGATGACGAGTTCTTCACCGCTTAAAGTTAATTCCTGCTCTTTTAAGGTTTTAAATTTTTCGTTCTTTTTCGATTCGCGCACGATAATCGTGGCACCTTCAATTAAATCCGCATCAAAGGCATGTAAAGGCTGACCCATTTCAAGCATGACGTAGTTTGTAACATCAACCACATTGTTAATTGAATTCATACCAATAGCTTCTAATCTGTTTTTTAACCAAGCAGGGCTTGGGCCGATTTTCACTCCCGAAATATATCGGCCGCAATAGCGTGGACATAAATCTTTATTTAATACCTCTAACTTAATTTTTTGCTTCGTTGAGCTTTGCGAAAATTTTGAAAGAATCTCGGGCTGCTTAACAGGTTTGTTAAGCAAACAACCCAGTTCGCGGGCTAAACCAAAATGACTCAGGCAATCAGCGCGGTTCGGTGTTACCTTTAATTCAAAAGTAATATCATCAAAACCCTTATACTCAGCAAAACTTTGTCCGACTCTTGCCTTTGCATCTAATATTGCAATGCCGTCAGAGGTATCCGCAAGACCCAGTTCTTTATATGAGCAAAGCATTCCGTTACTTTCCACATCGCGAATTTTTGACTTTTTGATTACAAAATTTCCGGGCAATACGGCGCCAGAAAGTGCCACTATAACTTTATCTCCGGCATTGTGGTTCTGAGCACCGCAAACAATCTGTGTGATTTCTCGGTCAGGCCCATCTTTGCCTTCAGAGATTTCAACTAGGCAAAGCGAAAGCTTATCTGCATTGGGATGTTTTTCTTTTGAAACAATATGTCCAACGACTACATTTGCATAATCTTTCGCGCGATTCTGAATTTCTTCAACCTCAAGGCCGGCCTTTGTTAAAATATCGGCTAATTCCTGTGGATTCGTCAGAAAATTTGAAACATCAACAAAATCATTTAGCCATTTAAGTGAAATTTTCATTAGGACTCCTTACGAACTCAAAACTGTTTTAAAAAGCGAACATCAT
>JAYVIY010000095.1:0-5194 GCA_043769795.1 Pseudobdellovibrio sp.
GAGAAACTCTTGATATTGAAGCGGCTCATCGTGCAGGTGTTCGACTTTCAATCGGCTCTGACTGGGTACCAACCGGTACAAAGAGTGTGCTCGAAGAAATTAAAGTGGCGGCTCATTACGTTGACCGCACCAATATGCAGGACAATTCGGCGAAGTTGAATAAAATCTTCACTGACGAGTATCTTTACACGATGATGACTGAAAACGCAGCGCGATTGATCAATCATTGGGGAACCTCAGCCGGCGAAGCAGGCGTGGGCCAATTAGCGGTGGGTGCAATGGGTTCTGTGATTGCGGTCGGAGTTCAAAACTCGAATCCTTACACGAATATTGTTCGCGTGGTCACCGAAAAAGAAGTGAATTTTGTCGTCGTCGACGGACATCCTCTTTATGGAAACATCAATTATTTAGAACAGGCAGGAGTTACTGCTGACAAATATGAAATTTTCTCTAATGAAATTTTCATAGATAACCAGGCCGCCGCAGATCAAATGGCAAGCTCGGGCATTCTTAAGCCGGACCTCAGCAAACTAAAACCTGAACCTCTTGAAGAAAGCGGCGAAGCCGCTGAAGCTCCTGCAGGAACCGCGGCTGAAGAATCTTTCTTAACGAAACTTGCGAATGACATCAGAAATTTCAAAGAAAAAATTCCGAGAAAAGACACGTGCCAGTTCGCTATCCCAAAGGCCTTTGTTACTCCTGATACCAAAGCAACCGAAGCGGTTATCAATCAATTTGAAAAAGATACGCATATCGATCTTGATAAAGTGTCAGACATTCAGTTGTTGCTGGCGGCCTCTTCACTGACTCAATCATTAAATCGACTATCGCCAAAGGGTGACGTGAAATTTGCAATGAGTTACTTTCCGAACTTGTATACTTGTAGTGACAGTGCTGAAAAATATTCTCACCGCTACAGGAGCTACGTCAGCTCAGATGGAAATGACGAGCTAAAAGCAAATATGACTGGCGAAACCCGAACGGCTAATCGCAAAGGTGTACCGAAAACCGCCGAAACTTTGGCCGCTCAATATGGTTTAAAATTCGAAATTAAATAGGGCGGTCAGCTTAGGCTAGCGCCATTTGAAAGAACCAAGAACTTGGTTGCAAATGGCGACGGTGTTAGCGAATCGGCTCGTGTCGTCGGCACAAGTCGCAATGATCACTTTATCCTGCTTAATAAAAAAGACCTGTCGGGACTTTGTGGCTTTATTTTTTTGATCAAGATCAACAACGACTGAAGGCACCGAGTTCTTTACATTCGACTGCAGGTTGGTCACTTCAAATCCGTATTGATTGTAATCGCGCAGATACTGTCGTACATAACGTTCAAGATTGGTTTTAATAGAAACATTTTCCATTCTGAAAGACAATAATGTTTTAGTTCCGATTCCTAACTCAATTGAGTCGGCTTCCACTTTCAGGTTTTTATTGTAATTCCAGCTCATCGGTAAGGTATCAAGTTTAAAGCCCATTTGTGTAAAAGCAATACTGTTACCGGCCTGGTTTATAATCGACGAGCCGGTCAGCGGGTGGGTGGCGGCAAAAGCAATGTTAAAAAATAGACTAATAGGTAGCAGCATCTCTTAAATTCTAACTGACTATTCGAGCTTTTTCAAAATTTTAGTCATAAGACTTGAATGATTTATCTTTTTTATAGTGCCCAGATCAAACCAATTTGATTTCGACTTGTTTTTAAACTCCGACTTCACGAGCTCAATGTAAATATCATATTTTGTAACCGAATGTTTAAGATCAAATTTTTTAGGCTTTGATTTAACTTCTCGAGCTTGGCTCGGTGGAAATAGCATTTCTGCCAGAAACGGAGTGGCAAGATTTTTCTCAAGGTAAATTTGATTCC
This sequence comes from Pseudobdellovibrio sp., assembly GCA_043769795.1. GTDB lineage: Bacteria > Bdellovibrionota > Bdellovibrionia > Bdellovibrionales > Bdellovibrionaceae > Pseudobdellovibrio. The sequence continues at coordinate 1,862 of JAYVIY010000095.1, forward strand.
TTTTCGTATGTATTTGCATTTTCCAGTGCCAAATTAGGGTTTTCTGCTTGGGTTTTGCCAAAGGTATTTGATCGACGATATCTTTTTTCAGCGCCACGCAGTTAGTTTTCCAAGGGCAGAGCAAACAAAGTGGTTTTTTCGGCGTGCAAATTGTTGCACCTAGCTCCATCATACCTTGGTTGATTTCAGAATTAAATTTTGAATTGGCCAACTCATCAGACAAATTCTGCAGGTTCTGCTTTTCCTGAGATTGCCACCACTTCAGTTGCAGTCCGTTCACACGAGAAAGAATTCGTATCACGTTGCCATCAAGCACGCCAACGGGCTCGTTGAACGCAAGGCTTGCCACGGCTCGCGACGTATAAGGGCCGAAGCCTGAAAGCCCGAGTAAGTCTTCGGCCGTCTGTGGAAAACCCTGTGCAGAAATAACTTTTGCCGATTTATGAATATTGCGAGCCCGCGAATAATAGCCGAGCCCGGCCCACATTTCGAGAACTTCGCTCTCATGGGCTGCAGCTAAATCTTCAACTTGAGGAAAACGACTCATAAATTTTTCGTAATAAGGAACAACCGCAGCAACTGTGGTTTGCTGAAGCATTATTTCAGAGATCCAAATTCGGTACGGATCACGATTCTTACGCCATGGCAGTTCGCGTTTATTGGCTCGGTACCAATTTAAAAGTTCTTTTTGCATGATGTTGAATCTTAATAGATAAACAGTTTGAAACCAAGATGAATATTGTCAATAATAGCCGCATGGAACAAGAATACAAACCTCTCAGTGGACGCGAATTTCCGAGATTTTCGGGAATTAAAACTTTTTTCAGATTACCCATTGCCCGATTAGAAGAAAAATTTGACGTGGCTCTTTTCGGAATTCCTTTTGATGGTGGAGTTTCCTATCGACCCGGTGCCCGATTTGCTCCGACCTTAGTGCGAGAAGTTTCAAGTCTTGGTCGCGGATTTCATATGTCGCGTGCTGTTTCAGTATTCGAACAACTGAAAGTAGCCGACGTGGGCGATTGCTCAGTCGTGCCGATTGATCAAACACAAACCTATGAAAAAATCGAAAAATTTGTTTCATCAGTGATTAATGGTAATAAAAAATTTGTTGCCATCGGCGGCGATCATTCGGTGACCTTACCAATTTTGAGGGCACTCAAGAAAAAATACCTAAAACCGATCAATTTTATTCATTTTGACGCTCACCTCGATACCTATCCGGCCGCTTGGGGTTGTGAATATCACCATGGAGCTTTTGCCAGACACGCCATCGAAGAAGACCTAGTAATTTCAGGCCAAATGCTGCAAATCGGTATCAGAGGGCCCTTGGCGGCCGGTAACGACCTTGATTTTGTAAAAAAACATAATGTCATCGTGAAAACCGTCGACGATGTAAGGTCTGTGGCACTCGCAGATTTTCTGAAAACCTTACCTGAATTTAAAGGCCCCACTTACATCAGTTTTGATATCGATTGTCTAGATCCGGCTTACGCGCCAGGCACAGGAACGCCCGTACCCGGAGGACTAACCACCTATGAAACTCAAAGAATTTTACGCGCCCTAAAAATTGAAAATCTGGTGGGTGCAGATATCGTTGAAGTATGCCCCGCCTACGATTCTTCGCAAATAACGGGTCTTGCCGCCGTTGACACTATGTTTGAACTTTTATCTTTAATGGGAAGTTCAAAAATATGACTGAAAAATCCATCTTGGCCGGAGGCTGTTTTTGGGGAGTTGAAGAGCTTCTAAGAAGTTTAAAAGGCGTTATTAGCACTGAAGTCGGCTATTGCGGTGGAAATGAAAATGAAGCCAATTATAATGTAGTAAAAACCGGAAAAACTGAACATGCCGAAGCCATTCAGATCGAGTTTGATCCGCAAGTCATTTCCTATAAAGAATTATTAGTGCATTTTTTCAAACTGCATGACCCCACCACAAAAAATCAACAGGGTAACGATGTGGGCCGCCAGTATCGTTCAGCTATTTTCTATTTTAACGACAGCCAAAAAAATACGGCTGAAGAAGTGAAAAAAGAAGTTGAAAATTCAGGTAAATGGAAACGACCCCTAGTCACTGAAATTGTAAAGGCTATGCCATTCTACAGCGCCGAAAGCTATCATCAGGATTACCTTCAAAAAAATCCGAACGGTTACACCTGTCATTACTGGCGTGAGTGACTAGAGGCTGACTGCTAAATCCGAAACCTGCTGCCAAAGTGCCGGATTGAGAATTTCAGAACCTATCATTAGCACCGGTTCATGATGTTCTTTTGATTTTCCGCGCTTGGCTTCGGTGGGTAAGAACCCGGTACCGCCGTAAGCTTTGAACCAGTCTCTGCGGATGGTCAGTGAGTTTGTGATCAAGACATGTTTGAAATCGTCAAAATCTTTTTTGTTTGAGCGTCCGTATTCAAAACTCGATAGCAAAGCATAGTTTTTATTCGTTTGAATTTTCTCTAAAATTTGAAAACCCAATTCATTAAGATATTTAAACTTCTGCCGGCCCGGCGTTTTTGAAGTAAAAATAATATCGAGATTACCTGATAAAAAGTGCGCCTCAAGTTCGTTGAGGTCGTAGATCTCAATATAAATCTTAGCGACGCCGGTTTTATCAAAGCAGTGTTTGCAGGTGTTGATGGCAAAACTAGAAAGCCCTTCGAGCGTTCCGATATGAATCTCTTTGACCAGCTGGTTCTGACTGAGGCTTTGTAACTCACCCTCGAGCCGCTTTATTGATTTTTCATACATATGGGCCAGTTGAAAAGCAATAGGAGTCCAGCCTGATTTGCGTTTTGCAGATCGATCCAGCAGTACGATTTTCAGCTCGTCTTCTATTTTTGCGATGATTCTTGAAAGCTGGGGTTGGCTGAGACCCACGTGCATGGCGGCGCCTGAAAGATTTTTGAAATTAACGGCCTTGGCCAGTACGCTGAGTTCGTAATAAATCTGCTGCATATTATTTCAACCTGTCCTTACGTTTTCTTAATATAATTAATAAAAGCCGCAATACCCAGTGCTAAAGCGGTGATGTATCCAATCAGACTCAAAGCCGGCATGCCGCCGATTTTCCAACTGGATTCATGGGGATAAATCAGTGAACTCGAGATGATCAACGCAGCAATGACTATTCCTAAAAAAAGAAGATTAAACGAAACCAAGACAGTCTTTCTCAAATCTTCAAGACCATCTATATGAATTTTAGTGCGGTAATCAGGTGAATTGAACCTGCGAAACATCATATTCAACTGGCGAGGAAGTGAATTTAAAAAACCTCGCGATTCACGCAAAAGTACATTGGCTTCATCAACAAATTTTGTAGGTTGAAACTGAT
>JAYVIY010000096.1:0-1887 GCA_043769795.1 Pseudobdellovibrio sp.
CCGGAAGATGAAAACCCAAGTGCCAGAGTTAAAATCATCATCGTAATAAAAATGACCGGGACTATTGGTATCACATGCTCTCTGGCTAAACCTGAAACGGCCAGGGTGCAGACAATCAAAATAAATCCTATATAAAAAAAGAAGAATTTCTTTGCAACTTTAGATTTCTTAAAAGTAAAGATGCTAACCGCAAACATCACTACGCAAAAGATAGAAAATAATGTCAGGCTTAAATTATCGGCTGGATGAAAAGTCATTTAATTATAATTACATCTAGAGGTGCTTAGGAGCAAATGAATAAATTAGCTTGTAAGGCAAAACTGAGCAGCGCGGTTGACTTTAATTGTTACTCCCCAATAGAATTCTCTATGGATTTTAAATAGGAGTAAATATGAACTACAAGAAACTTTCAGCAGAATTAATCGGAACAGCTTGGTTAGTATTGGGCGGATGCGGATCAGCAGTCATTGCGGCGGCTTTCCCAAATGTAGGAATTGGTTTACTGGGCGTTTCATTAGCCTTTGGATTGACGGTTCTTACAATGGCCTATTCGATTGGATCGGTTTCAGGTTGTCATTTAAACCCGGCGGTAACATTCGGGCTTGCAGCAGCTGGAAGACATCCGAAAAATGAGGTTCTGCCTTATGTTGTAGCGCAACTTATCGGTGGGGTAATTGGTGCCGCCATTTTGTATTTAATCGCCTCAGGCAAAGCCGGTTTTGATCTGACAGCGGGCTTTGCATCTAACGGATATGGAGATCATTCGCCCGGTGGCTATTCGTTAGTGTCGTGTTTTGTAACCGAACTTGTGGCAACAGCCTTCTTTTTATTTATTATTTTGTCGTCGACAGATAAGAAAGCCGCTCCTGGTTTTGCACCGCTTGCAATCGGTTTGTCATTGACCTTGATTCACCTTTTAACAATTCCGGTTACAAACACTTCAGTCAATCCGGCGCGAAGTCTCGGGCCTGCACTTTTCGTGGGAGGCTGGGCCATTGAGCAACTTTGGTTATTTTTTGTAGCTCCGATTCTGGGAGGCCTCATGGGAGCCTTCATTTATAAGTCGGTTGTTAGCACAGAAAAATAAGTTCTCAAGATATGAAATACCAAAGTGAATTCCAGTCATCTGTAAGCTATCTCTCATCACTAGAAGCGCTTAATAGCGTGGATGCGGATGCCTATTGGCCCAAATGGAATTCTCCGTGGTGGCATATGCTCTTGCTTCATGAAATGGGCGAGACCAAGCAAATTCCAAAAATGATTATTGAGCGCTATGTCGCAAGTCTTAATCGCGTTCCGCTTAAAATTTTTCCGATTCGTCCGGAGGAGATGCCAGAAGGCGTTGATCCTTATCGAGGTAGCCCTTGCCATTGCCAGCTCGGAAATGTTTATCAGGTGCTTTCGGCTTGGGGCTTAGATGTTGATCGGGAGCTGCCTTGGATCAGGCCCTGGTTTCTTCGTTACCAAATGAGTGACGGTGGTTTGAGTTGTGACAATGAGGCTTATCTTATTAAAGACGAATGCCCGAGCTCCATGGTGGGAACCATTGCTTGTTTTGAGGCTATTTTGCTTTATACACAACGACCATTTAGCGTTGAAGAAGAAAATTTTCTAAAACTTGGTGCGCAATTCTTGATGAATCGAAAACTCATGCTCGGTTCTTCAAGCCAGCATAATGCTAACGAAAGAAAGAGTGCAGAAAATTGGGTTAAGCTCTGCTTTCCGAGATTTTATCTGTATGATGTTTTGCGAGGGCTTAATGCCCTGACGATCTGGGCTGAAAAAACAAATCAGGTTTTACCGAACGAAGCTATAACAGATGTGATGACTTATCTGTCTAATCATTTTCCTGATGGGTTACTAAAACCTGAACGTTATTCTTTTGAA
>JAYVIY010000097.1:0-1886 GCA_043769795.1 Pseudobdellovibrio sp.
ATATTGATGAAAATGTCTATTCATAGGCTCGACAAAAAGTTTTTCAATGCGCGCGTCGCGATCTTTGTGGGATGTGAAGGGGAGACTTAATTTCTTAAAATTCCAGTAGAGCAGGGCATCGTTGACCGTGTAATCTGATTTTGGAAGATAGTCAGTGATTGAGTCACATTTAACTGATTCATACGAGCTGTCTTCGATATGGGCGTTGTGGTCGACCGCAATTACTGACCGCAAATGAAACAGCAACGAATAAAAACAAGTCAGTTTTTCGGTAAATTTTTCTGTGAACTGAACAGAAAAATTGTAAATCAGAGGTTCAGTCATCTGATGTTCGAACTCTGAAATGCAATCAAGCGCTTCAACTAATTTTGGTACTGAGATCTTATTTTTACTGAAGGCATTTGACCAAGCTTCGGTCATTTTCTTTTCGAAGTTTTCAAATTGAATGGCCTGATTAAGATTTTTAGTCCGCAAAGATTTAACCCGTGGCGCCGATTTATAGTAAAGCTCGGTGTAAGGATCAAGCGATCGATAGGCTTTCTCAGAAAAACTTTTTTGTTCCGGTGTCATCGATTTGTAATCGGTCATTTTTTGATAGCAAAGTCCGAGAATGGCGTCGGTAAAAAATTTGAACGGTGAATTTGGATGCAGATCTTGAAGGTGTTTCGGATTATTTTTAGAGGTGGGGTCCCAGAAATGGATTTCGTTAGGTTTTAACACGGCACCCGAGTGGGTTTTTATTTCAATTACCATCTGAAAATTATCATTTTTCATTAACTTACTCCTTCATAGAATAGCTTTTCTATAGTTTCTATCGGAATAAGTTTGATCATTTCGTAGTCTAGAAGTAGGCTCGACTTTAGTAATGAAATACATCGATGCACATTCGCACTGGGCCGATACCAGACTTAATCCCGATACGGAAAGCCTCAAACTCAACCTCGAATCCTGTTTGGCTAAAGGCATTGATTTTTTTCTTCAGGGCGGAGTCGGGCCTGAAGATTGGCAGAAACAACTCAGTCTTAAGAAAAGCTTTCCCGATTATTTTGGACTTTGTTTTGGCTTGCATCCCTACTTTGTCAGCGCAAATTCGCCGGATGATTGCGAGACCGCTCTTGATCAACTGACCTCAATTCTGCCGCAGGCAATGGCTCTGGGCGAAACCGGTTTGGATTTCAGACCTCACATTATGAAAGAGGCACAGGGCCTGCAGATTGAAATGTTCGAAAACCAGATCGAGCTGGCCAAGGCTTTTGAAAAACCCTTAGTTCTCCACGTGGTGCAGGCCCATGAAAAGACGATTCAGATTTTCGATCTTTGGGGAGTTCCGGAAAGAAGCGGTTTAGTGCATGCGTTCAACGGAAGTTTTGAAACCGCGAAAAGTTACATTGATAAAGGTTTTTTAATTTCTATAGGAGGAGCTCTCACACTTGAAAAGAATAAGAAGCTGCAGGACTGTGTTCGAAAGCTGCCACTTGAGTACCTATTGATTGAAAGCGATTCTCCGGACCAGCCGCCAGTCGGCTGGGAAGGTCCGAATGAATCACTTTCTATTTACCGAGTGGCCGAAAAAATCGGGCTTATAAAGAATATAAGCGTCTTTGAGGCGCTTGAAGTAAATACCAGCAATTTTAAAAGACTTTTCAGGCTTTGAAGGATCTGATATAAAAGTTTCACTTTATGGAAACTACCCAAACTGCAAATCCTAACTCAGTCAAGACTCTCGAGAATTTCAAAATCGAAGAAAATACTTATACTTTACACCGGCGTTTTGATCGTATGGGTCGGCTCATCGGCGACGACATGATGAAAAAACTTTTTGATACCCATGTCATGGTTATCGGGCTCGGTGGAGTTGGTTCTTGGGCGGCTGAATCACTGGCCCG
>JAYVIY010000098.1:0-1880 GCA_043769795.1 Pseudobdellovibrio sp.
AAGGCCGATACCCGAAGTATTCGGGTTGAAAACTTAATTCGCAAAAAGTTGCAGGCTGAGGCCGACAAGGTTGCAGCTGAAGCGAAAGCTTTGAAAAAAATTAAAGATGATGAATTAAAGGCTAAAGCCGCGGAACTTAAGCTTGTAGAAGATACAAAGAAGGCCGCCGCATCAGCATCAGCTGCTGCTGTGATAGCAAAGACCACTCCCTCCAGCGGAACTGCGGCAACTACGAAATCAGCAACAGCGACTGATGTTAAGCCAACCGAAACCGCTGCGCAGGTCGAAGAACAGAAAAAACAACAGCTTGAAGAACAAAAGAAACAACAAGTTCAAAAGATAATTACTGAAAACCAAGAGCAATATAAAAGAGATCAGATTGCAGCCAATGAGGCGGCTCAAGGTGTTGGTAATGCGGCCGCAGGATTTGTATCCGGAATCAGTGGTTCAGGAAATGGAATTGGTTTAGGAATATTGTATCTAGAGAATTCAGATAAAGACAGCCCCTTTGAACCCTTGTTCGTTGGAATGGTTTTTGGAAAAGTAAATGATCCGACCTTAGAAGAAAATAGAGCAAATTTACTTTCTGGAGTTGAAACACAGGCGGCATTTAATCAGGAATGGGGGAATAGCCCTCCGGTTTCGGCTACAAATAAATACACTAAAACGAACAGGCGCTGGGATATTTTAATGGAGATGAAGTTTTTTGCAAATATCACTTCGTTGTCATACTTTCAGCCTTATGCGGCGATGGGTTTTGGCTCTTACGCTGATTTTGACCGAAAAAACAATCCCGCCGGCACCGGTTGGAGTTTTGTAACCGGTTACGGTATTGCGTTGGTTACCCGCGCGGGATACTTAAGGTTCGGCTATAATAACTCTCTTAAAGTTTCGGATTTCGGCTTTTGTATTCATATGTAAAATCATAAGTCTTCAGATGGGATGCGGTAAGCATTTGATATTATTAAATAAATTCGTCTCGCTTTTAACAAAGACGATGAATCATGTGCGCGCTAACTCTTTTACCTCAATGCCCTTAAGCACCATAAAATCCCAGTCGGCGATAACTTCATAAATTGCCGTACTGACAGCGAAGCTTTCATGAAATTTAGTTTTTATCTGTATCCGCCAGTAATTATCAGAACCTTTCGCTGTGGCTTTTCGTTCTAAAATCTGGATGCTCTCGATCGGGCCGCTCAGGGTCGTCCAGATATTGTGTTCACTTTTTAACAGCTCAGTGATGATTTTCGAATCGCAGGTAAATGGACTCATGGCAAGACCTCCCGGAAAGACAAGAAATAGATAAAAGCAATTTTCATAATATCAGGATTCGGCACCGGCCAGACGATGTCAATTTTAAGTTTCGGAGGAGTCAGGGTTTCTTGACAGTTTTTTTTGAAAGTATCATGCTTGAGTTGGTGAATTTTAAAAATGGTCTGAAAAATTTTAACAAAATAGATGTGATATTTTTCTTACTCGGTGTAGGCATTTATCTTGGTTTGCTTTATTTAGTTCAGGTTGCGAAGGCCGATCTGCAGATTTTCATGCTTATCTTGGCGCCGGTTTCAATACTGGGGATGGTATCTGAAGTGATAAACGGTGTAGTTGAAAACATTTTAGTAGTTTCTGTTATTTCTTTACTTCAGGGTTATATTTACGTGCGGATAGGTCGCTTCTTTAACGCGTTATAAACTGGCCCCTTTAATTGTTTACTGATCCTTTTAAGTATCTAGAATCACACGTGTATTCCTAACGAATACGACGCAGTTCTTGAAATAGTCATTTGTACTCCATCCTCAAAATAATTTTTTTTAGAAATAGTTCGATTTTCGGATGGTACTTCTGATTTGCGTACGCAAATAAGAACTACCATCCGAAAA
>JAYVIY010000099.1:0-5171 GCA_043769795.1 Pseudobdellovibrio sp.
AAGACCGCCCTTTTCAATGAACTTCTTAGCGTTGTCCCAAGCACCACCGGCGTTAGCCATAAATAAACTCATAGCTGCACCAACGGCCATACCACCAGCTAGCATTCCCGCTAATGCCTGAGGCCCCATCAAAAAGCCCACGGCCACAGGAGCAACGATCGCAATCATTCCCGGAAGTATCATTTCGTAAAGTGCCGCAGTCGTTGCAATATCTACGATTTTAGCAGGTTGAGGTTCAGCTTTACCCTGTAACAAACCCGGAATTTCTTTAAACTGTCTTGCAATTTCAACAACAATTTTACCTGCCGCTTTACCTACAGAGGTCATTGTGGTTGCACCGACTAAGAATGGTAGAATTGAACCCAGTAATATTCCAAGCAATACGCTTGAAGAAGTTAAATCTAATTGCATTACAGCTTGTCCCGCAGCAATTCTTACGTGATTCACTTCCATATTAAATGCACTGAATAACGCAAGAACAGTTAAAATTGCAGAACCGATTGCAAAACCTTTTCCGATAGCTGCCGTTGTATTTCCAACTGCATCTAATTCGTCAGTAATCTCACGAACCTTCGGATCTAAACCAGACATTTCAGAAATTCCACCGGCGTTATCGGCGATAGGTCCGTAGGCATCAACAGTCATAACTACTGCCGTACCGGCTAACATTCCAACAGCAGCCAGTGCAATACCGTATAAACCTAGTTGCTTATCGGCAATATAGGCGGCAATCACAACAACGATTGTGGGAAGCGCAACAGATTCCATACCAATTGCTAAGCCACGAATAACCGCAGTTCCAGCACCGGTTTTTGCAGCTTCTGCAACTAATCGAATCGGTCTCATCGCGGTATAGTACTCAGTGATTAAGCCGATTAATGCTCCACCGAATGCTCCGGCTGCGATGGCCCAAGTTACATTCTGAGTGACTCCGATTAATGGCATCACAATGTAAGATACAAGAGTTAAAATAACAGGAGGAAGCATTAACGAAGACCGTAAAACCGTAGCCGGTTTTTGATCTTTCAAGGCGCGCGCAACAAATATCACGACGATAGAAATGATCATACCGATAGTTGATAGAATTAAAGGAAGCCCTACGCCCATCATTCTTACGTCAGCATAAGATGCAGACGCAGATTCCATAATTCTTGGAAGAGCCGTGTCGTTAATAGTAAGTGCAATGGCCATAGCTGAAACAATAGCTGCTACCATTGACTCGTAAATATCCGCGCCCATACCAGCAACGTCACCGACGTTATCGCCGACATTATCTGCGATAACTCCCGGGTTACGAGGATCATCTTCAGGAATATTTTCAATAACCTTACCGGCAATATCTGCACCGACGTCAGCGGCCTTAGTGTATATACCACCACCGATACGCGCAAAAAGTGCAATCGAAGACGCTCCGACCGCGAACGAGTGAAGTATCGTACCAACATTAGAAGTGCCGCGGTAAAAATAGTAAACGGCTCCGAGTCCGATTAATCCCAAGGCTGCAACCGCTAAGCCCATGACCGCTCCGCCATCAAGTGCAACTAATAAAGCATTACCCTTTGTCGAAGTAGCTGCGGCTTGTGTGGTGCGAACGTTCGCAAAAGTTGCGGCCTTCATTCCGATAAAACCAGCAGCCAATGAAAGAAAAGCTCCGGCAATAAACCACAATGAAGCTTCAGCGCCGAGCGAGAAATAAAGTAAAGTACCAACAACCAAACAGTAAACAGCTAAAACCTTGTACTCACGAACAAGAAAAGCCATTGAACCTTCGCGAATGTAGCCAGCGATTCGGTTCATCGTTTCATTACCTTCAGGTTGCGCTTTCACCCTGAAATATAAGAACGCAGCGATGACCAAACCAACGACTCCGGCAACCATCGGAGATATCAAATAAATTGAATCCATACCAACTCCTTGTTTAAAAGAGTAAAACTAGAGTTTACAGGTATTTAAGTCAATCAAAAGGTGGCTGGCACCTTCGCGATCCGAAGTTCGTTCGGCTTGCATTGCGAGTGCCTTTTCTATCGGCTACTCACAACGCCTAAATATTAGGAAACAACCCAAGGCCAGCCAACTTCTAAATTGTTGAGACGAGAGGTGCCAGCTACCTGCGGACTCAGGAGCGGTTTCCGGATCCATTCGGAGTTCACAGTCGCCACATTTAGGCAGAATCAGACGCACTTTTTGCAAATTAGACCCACATAATAGAAAATTTGACAAAATTATCGAGTTACGATAATCTGATAATTGAAAGGCAAACGTGATCTATTCTTTCGGCAACACGTTGGCAGAAGATATGTTTAACGATTTAAAAACTAAAAACACGATCAAGTTTCCTGCCGAGTTATACAAAATCGCACGCCGAAAACTGATGTATCTGAGCGATGCCGCCTCATTAAACGACCTAAAAGCTCCGCCGGGCAACAGGCTTGAGCGGCTTAAAGGATCATCATCCGATTATTACTCAATTCGAATTAACGATCAGTACCGAATTATTTTTAAATGGATCAATAATGTGGCTCATGAAGTCAGTGTGCTCGACTACCACGATTAGAAAGAAAGAAAAATCGAATGAAAAACTTGAACTTAAATAAAAACTCATTTCAGAATCCATTTCACCCTGGAGAAATATTAATTCAAGAATTTCTGATTCCTGCTGGAATTTCCCAACTGACGTTTGCAAAAAAATTAAAATGGACGAGGGCCAAACTGAACGAATTAATCAAAGGTAAGAGGGGTATTACCGCAGAGTCTGCTTTAGATCTGGCCGAAGCCTTAAAAACATCACCCAAAGTATGGATGAATTTACAAGCCACTTACGACCTTGATAAAGCGATGAAACAGAGAAAATCAGCTTAAAGAGAATTCTTCTTTTCCCACTGATAAGCTGTATGACAAATAGCCTCAAGAGGATCTTTAAATCGCGATTTCCAATTCAGAGCACCGACCAGCTCGCTGTTGTCGCCAACGAGAATAGCGGGGTCGCCCCGACGTTTTGACGCCCATTCTATTTCAAAATCGACCCGATTTTTCAGCTTAAATTTTTCAGCAATCTGTAATACTGAAAAACCCTCGCCATAGCCGCAATTAAGAACTTTAGAATCTTTTCCGGCAACCAAATAGTTCAAACCTAGTAGATGAATGTCGGCAATGTCTTCGACATGAATGTAATCTCGCACACAGGTGCCATCCAAGGTCGGATAATCATTCCCGAAAATAGAGAATACCTGCCCGTGAACTGCCGCCTTTGTTGCGTTAAAAATTACGCGGCCAGAACCTTTGCCGCGGGGACCATTGCTCAAATCAGAACTTGCACCAGCGACGTTAAAATAACGCAAAATGAGGTACTTAAGCCCGAAAGTTGCTGCTGCCGCTTTAATTATTTTTTCACACTCAAATTTTGAGTTGCCATAGGGGCTCATCGCAGAAATATTATGTTGCTCAGTCAATTTCTGGTTCTCATTTGCGTTACCGTAAATTGTTGAAGACGATGAAAAAATAAAATTTTTAACATTGAATTCTTTGCAGAGATCTAACATATTTTTTGTTCCGTTGATGTTCTGATCCATATAGTCGGCCGATCTTTCGAAAGACTCTTCAACTACCGCAAGACCAGCTAAATGAATCACCGCTGAAATATTATGTTGCGTAAAAACTTTTGCAATTTCACCTTTGTTTCGTATATCAATCTGGTAAAACGAAACGCTTTCAGCGATGGACTCTCTGAATCCATAGGAAAGATTATCGACTACGATAGGAAACCATCCATCACGCTTAAGCTGGCTGACCGTTTGTGATCCAATGAAACCGGCCCCGCCGGTGATAAGGATGGATTTCATATTTTAGATCTAGCTTTTCCTGCAGTCATTTTCTCTGAAAAACCCATTGCTAATCCCGCAAGTAACAAAAATAAAAACCGATTTTTAGATATATTGAAGTTGGCTTCGGTTAACGCCCCGATAACAAAACAAAGCAGACCAGAAAATAACCCGAACATCATGCCCCTATTATTACCAATTGAATTCTTACAACCGGCCCAAGCCGATCTAAAAACCCCAAACAAAAAGATTAAGAAACACAATAACCCCAATGAACCGGTTCCTGCCCAAAGCTGCAAATATTGATTATGGGCGTGGGAGATTATCATATCGGCCGGAAAACCCATTTCATCATAATACTTGCGTAGATAATTACGATTCTGACCAAACCCGACCCCTAAAATAGGGTGGACTTCTACAATTCTCCAATTTGCTTTCCAAAGAGACAGTCTTTCGTTATTGCTATTCGATTCATTTACGGTTTTTGAGAAAGCCCGTTCGTAAATGTTTTGATTTGTGCCCAATAAAACAACACAGACAATGCTAATAGCCAAAAGAATTTTAATTGCCACTTTAAAATTCCATATTAAAAGAGTTATTCCAATAGCCAACAGAGAACCAATCCACACACCTCTCGTGAAGGTCATCGTTGTTAAAAAAGCCGAACTCAACACAATTGCTGAAAAAAATATTCTCATTCTTCTTTCTAAAATGGACCAATTCACAAATGTATAAACCGTATAGAGGCAAAAAATCGGGGCAATATTATGCGAGAAAGCCATTACCGCGTCAAAAATTCCACCCGCCCGATACTCATGTCTAACAAAAAATAAAATTATACTCGCAATATTCAATAACAAAATTGTAACCGAAACTTCAAAGAAAAATTTCGCTCGGTCTGTTATATCTTTTGCCAAATAAATTAAACTTAAAAATGAAATAATCCATTTAAATTCTGTTGCATCCAACCAAGCGTACAAATTTGAAAATCCAATATTAAAAATCAAGCCGATAATTAATACTGTAATCCAAACAGGCCATAATAACACCGGCTTAAATCCCTGAAAAAAAATTCTAACTTCCTGGTTTTTAAATGCAAAAATGAGAGCGACCACCACAATTATCGTATCCGCCAGATCGACCAATGACTGTGAAGTAAAAACGGCTAGAAATGCAAAAACCAGCAGCCATGACAAGGAACTACCCTTTAGTTTTGGCATTCAACACACGAAGACTGGTAAAATACTGTGAATCCACTAGTGAACTGAGTTTTACAATTGATTTCCGGTCAGACTCGCCGGCAAATTGAATTATTTCATTAATACAAACCTCAAATTCTTCAGGCGAAAACTG
>JAYVIY010000100.1:0-5170 GCA_043769795.1 Pseudobdellovibrio sp.
TGAGTGTTGGCCTGAGCTAGTACTGAAGTGGCCGCTGACATCAAAATATTGTTCCGGGCTAAGGCCGTCGACTCTGCCGCCACATCAGTATCTCGGATACGCGAATTGGCTGCTGCAAAATTTTCTTCAGAAGTCGCTAAAACCTGAGAGGTCGTCTGTAATCTGTTCTGTAAAGCTCCAAGAGTTGCTCTGGCTGCACCGACAAACTGCATTGCTTCGTCAACAAAACCCAAACTTTCCTGAGATTGTTCTTTCGTCGCAACTGAAACTTCATTTAACATCATTGACTGCAGTGTTACATTACCCTGACTTGCATCAAAGGCTATTCGGTCGTTCATAGGGTCGTTGTAAACACCCACCTGAAATTCCAGCACACCGTTTGTTCCATTGAGTAACGATGTTCCATTGAACGATGTTGTTTGAGCTACACGTTCAATCTCTTCTTTTAATTGTTGATATTCAATATTGACCAGATTTCTTTCGCGGTCACCGATCGTGTCCGAAGAAGTCTGAATCGCTAATTCCCGGAGACGCACCAACATACTTGAAATTTCATTCAGTCCGCCCTCAGCCACCTGCACCAATGAAATACCGTCGTTGGCATTTCTGTTGGCCTGCTTGAAGCCGCGAATCTGCGCTTTTAAATTTTCTGAAATAGCCAGACCTGCAGCATCATCTGATGACCTGTTGATCCTGTAGCCCGACGATAATCGCGCCATCGTTGTTGAAATGTCATTCGACAATCCATACAAATTCTTTTGTGCATTTAATGCCTGCACGTTTGTGGCAATACGCATCCCCATAAAAAATCCTCCTTGTTCAATCTTCCTTGAGACAAGCTATCCGTAGCTTGTCTTTGTTGAATGCTGAAAATCCATTTTTCAGCAATTTAAAATAAAATTTAAAAGAACCAAAATTTGGGTCAGGCCGTTTTACGGGCCTGACCCCGTTATTCCTCGCAGGAATTATTCACATCAGCATCGTCACTTGCACGAGCAAGAGTCCCTCAACTTTCATTACCCCCTGTTTAACAGAGATAAGGCTTGTCCAGGTTGCTGATTCGCTTGGGCCAGGATTGATGTCCCGGCTTGCAGCATTAAATTTTTTCTAGCCAATTCTGAGCTTTCCTCAGCCACATCAGTGTCTTTGATGCGGGAGTTCGACGCAGAAAGGTTTTCAATATTAGTTAAAATGTTTTCCGATGCCGTTGTTAACCGGCTCTGTATCGAACCGAAAAGTCCGCGGAGCGAACTTATTCTGTCGATGGCACCGTCGATCATATTCAAAGAGTCCTGTGCGGTAACTTTGCTAATGACACCGGAGTTTTCTATTCCCAGAGAGGTCGTGCTCACATCAGATTGTTCCGGATCAAAAGAAATTCGGTCTGCTTTATCTGAATTTTTTGTATTGATCTGAAAATCAATTTTTTTACCGATGCCGGATAAAATTTTAGTGCCGTTAAACTCGGTCGAATTTGCTAATCGATCAATCTCTTCCAGGTCCTGATTATATTCCAGAGCAATAATTTCACGGTTAGAATCCGAAACAGTATCTGATGCCGCTTGTACGCTTAAGTCGCGAAGTCTTAAAAGAAGGCCCGAAATCTGGTTCAGTCCACCCTCTGCAATTTGTGTAAAAGAAATGCCATCCTGAGCGTTTCGTTCTGACTGCTTAAGGCCTCGAATGTTTGCTCTTGTCATTTCTGAAATCGCCATTCCGGCTGTGTCATCGGCAGATCTATTTATTTTAGAACCGGAAGACAATCTCTCCATCGTTGTTTCGATACCTTTGTGGGTATTACGCAACTGATGATTGGCTCGCATGGCAGCGGTATTTGTATTTATTCTTAATCCCATGCCTTCCTCCTTGAAGTTGCTTTGCAGCTATCAGCAAAAATCCTCTTTGCCGACCCGGGCATCCATGCCCGATTCACTTGGGTTGTCTCAATCTCATACAACTGATCGGCTCATATTGAGAAAACCTAAGGTCCAGAATTAACAAATAAAAACTTCCGGTCCAAAGCCCTATAAATATCCAAACCACCCCGACCAATTTCCTGGGGTAGCTGGCACCTAGTTCAATTTAATAATGAAAACGTCGGCTTTTTTAAGCCTTGTCGGATTTGACAAATCTCTGTTTGGTCCCAGGAAGTGTTGAGCCAAGCGAGACTCGGCCAATGATCCTCAATATTCTGAAAATAGGAGTCGAAAATCGGAAACCGATAAGGTTCACGACACAAAAGAAAGTTAAGGGAACTGAATTTGTATTCCTGCACATCGTTGCAAAGTTTTGCCTCTACAGCGTTACGATAGACGTATTTGTAAACATTATGATAGTAGAGCAAATCCGATATTATTGTTGCGTGGTACCGTCGACCGAACTTTTGATTGATCCTTCCGGTTTTGAATTCGATCTCCCGACTCAACTCACGATGAAAATAGTTAAGGAATCTATCGAGGTTTGCCTCAGGTGTTCTCACGATCATATGATAATGATTTTGCATTAGAACAAATGAATGGATTTCGAGCTTAAATGCGTAAGTGCAAAAAAGTAAAAAATCACAAGAAAAAGTCCAAAGTTGTTCCATCGGAATTTCGAATTTCATTTTGTTTATCGATCGAAGCGTGACGTGATATGGAAATTCAGATTGTAAAATTCTTTTTGATCTCGGCATAAAAATTAAGCAATGCAATTTTCAGCCTCCTTCAAACTCAATTAGATTCACTTCCAACCTTTTAAAATCCGAAATACGAATCAAACGGGTGCCAGCTACCCAACGAATTCTAATTCGGAATTGCAAATTTCGCAGGTGCCAGCTACTTTAGCAAATATGGAAATACGCGACCCAATACACGGATCAATCCAGCTTAATGATGGTGAAGAAGCTATAATCGAGTCTGTTGAGTTCCAACGTCTGCGCGAAATCAAACAATTGGGCTTTTCTGAATTTAGTTTTCCGGGCGCTACCCATAATCGTTTTTTGCATTCGATTGGCGTCAGCCATTTAGCGGGCCAGGTGTTTGATAGTATTTTCAGAGCCTATCCTTTTTCGAAAATCAGTGTGAAAAATAGGCTGCGTCAAACAGTAAAATTAGCGGCACTTTTACATGATATTGGACACGGCCCACTCAGTCACACCACTGAACAAGTGATGCCGACTCTGAATAAATTGGATATAAAAATTTACGCTGAACAAAATGTCGGGCAAACACGCCAAGCCAACCACGAAGATTACACAATCAAATTTGTAACAGATTCGACGATTTCGAACTTGATTAAATCTCACTATTCAGACATCAGCCCAAATTACGTTGCTTGCCTCATCGACAAAAATCTAAAATGCGATGAAGCTTTTTTTTCTGATGGCGCGATCAATTTTCGACCTATCTTAAGCCAAATAGTCAGTTCCGAATTGGATGCTGATCGAATGGATTACTTAGAACGCGATTCTTACTTTTGCGGAATCAACTACGGTAAAATTGACAAAGACTGGCTTCAACAGAATTTAACTTTACACATTTTAAACAATAAAGCATTTCTGGCTTTAAACAGGCGGGCTCTTTACGCATTTGACGATTTCTTAATTTCACGGCACCACATGCACTTGATGGTGTATTTTCACCACAAAAGTATCGTCTATGAAGAAATGCTAAACCGCTACTTGACCTCAAAAGAGTGCAAATTTGTTTTACCTGCCGACGCGCAAAAATATATCAGTTATACCGACTATAAACTCTACGAACATCTCGATACTGTTGATAACGAATGGGCTCAACGAATCGCGCAGCGAAGGCCCTACAAAGTGGCTCTTGAGTTACATAATCAAGAGCCCGCAAGAATTACCAGAATTCTGGAGCTCTTTGAAAAATATGAAATGGACAACATATACGCCAGTTCAAACGTGCGCTTATCAAAATATCACGCCGGAAACCCAGATGATCGCGCAAATATTTTCGTTGTAGATCAGTACGATAAATGGGACCAGCCTTCGCCTGTAGACCAAGCCACTAAAATTTTTCAAAAGTATGAAGAAGCCCGGGTCATAGATAGATTTTACGTGGCCCCGGAAAAATATGAAGTAGCAAAAAAAATATTCCGTGAACAGAAATACTAAAAATTAACTTCAATTCTGATTTTCTATTTTTAAATTTCCAGAAACAGTAACCACATTTAACCTACCGCTGCCGGCGCCGATTTTGAGATCTTTTACATTCCCCTCGAGCTCAGCGCTCAGTATTTTTCTATCAAGTTTCAGGTTACCGCTAGCCGTCTGAAAATCTAATATGAGATCCGGTTGCTTTTTGAATGTAACTTTAATGTCACCAGAGGTCGACCGCAGTTCAAGCTTTGGGTCAGAAACTTCAGAAAGAAGTTTGATATCACCTGAAACTGTCGAAGTTGTAAGTAAATTGAAACTGCCCTGCAATCTCAGATTTCCACTGACAGATTCTATTTTAACCTCTTCAAGGCGCTCGGTGGTTAACTTAACTTCTCCACTGACGCTCTCAATTTTCAATATCTTGATATTAGACGGAATCTGAATCACCACCGACGATTGGTTTACACCTTCGACAAGCCCGAAACTTTCGTTATTTTTAAAATTAAAATTGAACTTAAGCTTAGTTCTTGTCACTTCATCCTTGGTTAGATCTATTTTCAAGATCGGACCCTGAGCTTCAATCATTTCATTTTTAGTGGCACTGTTTTTTTTGTAATAAGAAAAATGAATCAGACTGTCTTTTGAACTTTCAATTCTTATATCATTGTTAACGCCTTTAATTCTAATCTCATTAATGTCCGCAGCTGCAATTTCTTCCTCCGTAAAAACTCGAACAACGTTTCCGGAATCGGTCAGCTTATCCGCGACATTTTGCCAGTAAATCGTGATTTTTTCTTCTCCGGAAATTTTGGCAAAATAGACTGCCAGGCTAAAACTTATGACCGTAAATAACAGAAGGCGGATGATCCAATTGGTTTTCATATTATACCCCCACTTGAGCTTGTTTTTGGATGAAGTTCAGATTCCATTTCAGATATGACAAAATCAGTCTGAAAATCATCTTAGTCACATAGTACATTCCTACTACAAACAATGCGGCTAATCCTATAAAGCCCATGAATGTAAAGAATGTCGACAACTGCACCGTAATAGCAGCGCCCACGAATACAA
>JAYVIY010000101.1:0-5169 GCA_043769795.1 Pseudobdellovibrio sp.
CGATTAACCCGCTGCATCCGATCAATATCGGCATCGAGTGAATCAAAAAATAACCCGTTCAGAATTGTACCCGCAATATCGCCTATAGAAACCTGACCCGATCCGGGATCTTCTGACCTAAAAGGCGGACGTGGTCCGCGAATACCTATAATGAGTAATTTTTCAGCTCCCATATGAATAGCTGAACTCAGCGGAGCATTAAGCCGCACCATCCCGTCTCCATAATAGGAATCGCCAACAGCAATGGGCGGAAAAAAAATCGGAATTGCCGCTGATGCCATGACGTATTCAGGTTTGATTTTCGAACGAACGCTGATTCTATTGAATTTGATCCAGTCTTCAATGGCCGAATCACCATTGTAAAAAACCGTCGAGTGCCCCGTTCTGTAATTAGCCGCGGTTATCGCAAGTGCGTGAATGCGTTTTGCATCGAGATGTTCATTGAGAATGTCAAAATCGATATGGGTTTTAATAAATGACTCCAGAGGAGTGGTATCAAGCAAAAAGTTGATCTGCGATTTACGCTCCATCATGCCACCGAGGCTTCTGTCCTTTAGCCATCGTAGTGCTATTCGGACCAACGAGACTGAATCGGTGGTAAAAACCTTGTCCGTCGTCATAGAAGACCACGCATCCCACATGCTCTGGGTGGCTAGGTCGAAATTGTCGCACCGACTCGCGAGCCAAGTTCCATTGATTGCTCCTGCCGAAAATCCGGATATAACTGAAAAAGGCATCTTTTCAGATTTTGTAATAACTGAGATTGCTCGCAATACTCCAACTTGATAGGCGGCGCGGGCGCCACCACCAGTCAAGACCAACCCAATTTTTACCGGTTCTCGCGCATTTGCCATTCAGATCACCATCCAAAAAGTTCACAAATGCAAAGTGTGATCCAAACAGAAAGGACAAATTTCGGGCATGAGAGTAATTGCCACCTAAAGGTCGAAGGCACAGTGTTGCCTTTTTCAACATTATCGTCAAAAATATTCTCTCATGAAAAAGCGAGCTCCAAATAGGGCAAAAAAAACTATTAAAAAAAATTGGGTTGAGTCGGATGACTTGATGAACTTGCTGACAAGTATAGACATTCCCATCGTCTTGGTAGGCTCCGATTTGAAGATCAGGCACTTCACTCCCCGCGCGGCGCAACTTCTGAAGTTAATACCAACAGATGTTGGTCGATCAATCGGCGGCGTAAAACCTGAAATCGGCGTTCAAAATCTCGATGAATTAATAATTGAAGTCATGGACTCCATGACTTCAAAAGAAATTGAAACACAGGACAGCTCTCGTGCTTGGTACAAGTTGCAGATCAGGCCGTATAGAACGGCTGAAAATAAAATCGATGGCGCAGTAATTTCATTCATTGATATTGATGCTTTAAAACGCATTATGACCGAATTAAAACAGTCGCACGAAGATGCCGTTGTAACGATTGAAACAATGCCAATTTCGCTGCTGATAATTACGAGTGATCTCAAAATAAAGCTCGCTAATAATGTATTTTACGAAAAATTTAAAACCACTAAGAGTGAAACCGAAGGGCGCAGGATTTCAGATTTAGGAAACGGACAATGGAATATTCCGGAGTTCCTCAAAATTCTTGAAAGAACGATTACCGAAAAGATTCGGTTTCATAAGTTTGAAATTGAACATAGTTTTCCGAAAATAGGTAAAAAAATTATGATACTTAATGCGAGCTACGCGCACCTGCCGGGTTCGTCCGTCGACATCGCATTACTTGCAATTGAAGACATCACTGAAATCCGAATGGCTGAACGCAAGCTTAAGTCTTCTGAAGAAAAATGTTTCAATCTTCTAACCAGCTCCTACGAAGGCATTATGGTCCTTCAAAGAGACGGTAAAATCGAGTTTACAAACCCGATGCTTGAAAAGATCTTCGGTTACGAGCCCAAGGAATTGTTGGGAAAAAACTATATTATTCTGATAGCGGGCGAGAATCCGGAAGCAAAGTTTGCACTAAAACCTGAAGAGATGCTTGAAACACAGTCACGTAGCTTGGGCAGAGAAATTTTTTTAGATGGAATAAAAAAAAATGGGTCAACAATTCCGTTATTGGTTTCATTAAGCGCATTCAAGTCTAATTCAGAATTCTTAATCAATTGCACGGTTCGCGACATCACTGAGCAGAAAAATCTAGATGCGGCTAAAAAATTGCTCTTAGCGAAAGAAAAAGAATTACTTTCTGAGGCAGAAAAGACAAATCGAATAAAGGATGAATTTTTGGCCACACTGTCCCACGAATTACGAACCCCGCTGACGGCTATATTGGGTTGGGCACAGGAGTTAAAAAATTCAAATCTTGATCAAAAAACCATTTCAGTCGGGCTTGCAGTCATCGAAAGAAGTGCGCACACACAAGGTCAGCTAATTAATGAGTTGCTTGATATTTCACGTATTCAATCCAGCAAATTACCCCTGGAAATGAAAATTATTGATCTGGTGAAATTACTGGATGTGGCCACCGATTCCATACGCCACTTGGCCGACTCAAAATCAATTGTCATAGCGAAAATTTTCGAAAATCTGACATTTAACGTTTTTGCGGATTCGACCCGCCTTCAGCAGGTTTTCTGGAACCTTTTAACTAATGCCGTAAAATTTACGCCTAATGGCGGTAATATCAGTGTCAGTATAGAAGCCGAAGCCTCACGTAATGGCCAAAATGCGGTTGTTAAAATTACTGACACCGGATTAGGTATTAAACCCGAATTCATTCATCAGCTATTTCAACGCTTCAGCCAAGCTGACAGCTCAACGGCCCGAAATTACGGAGGCTTGGGTCTGGGCCTTGCTATAGCCAAGAGCCTTGTCGAAATGCAGAACGGAAAAATTTTCGCTAAAAGCGAGGGGCAAGGTAAGGGCGCAACGTTTTCAATTGTTCTACCGATGATTTTAAAATCACAAAATGAAATCGACACCTCTGCAGCTCAACCGGAAGTCTCAAAGAAATCAGTTAGACTCGATGGCGCTAAAATTCTTGCGGTCGACGATAACGAAGATAACCGCGACTTATTTGCTATAATATTGCAATCGCTGGGAGCCGAAGTGCGCCTTGCCGGGTCGGCCAAGGAAGCCATGAAAATTCTTGCCGAATATAAGCCTGATCTTGTCTTAAGCGATATCTCAATGCCGGGTGAAGATGGCTTCAGTTTACTTTCTCAAATTCGTCAGCGCGAAAAAAAACTTGAGCTTAAAAGTGTGCCGGTTGTGGCCTTAACGGCTCATGCCGCACAAGATGACATCAGACGCGTACTGGCTGCAGGATTTAACGAGCATATTGCTAAACCGGTAGAGAAATCTATATTATCAAATGTCATTAAAAGATTCACCTCCACTTAAAGTCGCAGTTTATCGCGGTCAGAATATCGAAAGCCGGCATGCTATTTCGGCTGTGGTGGTCAATTCAGATGGTCACATCGAAGCCGGTTGGGGCGACTACAAAAGTAAAATCTATCCACGTTCATCAATCAAATCCATTCAGGCACTAGCGGTTGTTACAAGCGGGGCCGCCGACATTTTTAACGTTTCTGATATTGAACTTGCCTTGGCCAGCGCTTCGCATGGCGCAGAACCTCAGCATGTTTCTGCGGTTGAACTTTGGCTTAATAGACTCGGCCTTTCAGCTAACGATCTCGAATGCGGTGCACATCTACCGAGTAATCATGAGGCTATGCTTAACTTGTTAGATTCACACCACCCATTCTCAGCGTTTCACAATAACTGTTCAGGTAAGCACACTGGTATGCTTGCGGCCACCTTGGCAATGGGTGAAAAAACACTTGGTTACACCCATAAAAATCACCCGGTACAGAAATACATAAAAAAAATAATTGAAGAATTCTGTTCTGAATTTGTCGATTCTGATTCTATTGCGATCGACGGCTGCTCAATTCCGACTTTTTTTATGCCTATGAAGAGTTTGGCGCTGGCAATGGCTAGACTTGGGTCTCCTGATAATTTTTCAGAAAAATATCGCAGCGCCTCTGAAAGAATTTTTAAAGCCAACGTGGAAAATCCATTTTTCGTCGCCGGAACTGGCCGTTACTGCACCGAGATAATGCTCGAACTGAGGGGAAATGGACTGGTTAAAACCGGAGCTGAAGGTGTGATGTTTGCTGCGCTTCCGAGAATAAAATCGGGCGTAGTTATAAAAGTTCAGGATGGAGCCACCCGTGCTGCCGAATTGGCCATGTCGTGGATACTTCGTGAACTTGGTCAGTTAAGTGAAGACTCTTACAAAAAATTTTCAGAAATCGAACTAAAAAACTGGAATAAAATTTCAACCGGGTCAATCAAGATGACTGAATAAGAAAACCACGAATTGTTACTTCGTGGTTTTTTTGCTTTTAACGCTGCCGAAAAAATTAGAGTCGTGCAGAATCCAATTCAATTTTCATTTTACGGAAGCCCAATTCGATGCCACCACCAGTAACTAATTGAAGTGAAAGACTTAGAGTTAAACTTTTGTCATCAAGCTTTGTTGCTGCGATAACTCCTGCACCCAGACCGATAGCGCCGCGGCCTTCAAGTACAAGATAGTCACCCAGTAATGATTGAGGGTTTCCAGCTACGACTACCTGTAACGCTTCTCCGTAAAGTTCCATTTTTCCGAGGCCGATCCGCGGTGCAAAATGCGAATGCATCGTGATTTTCACCGGAAGTTCAACACGTTCATTTCCCGCAGAAACACATCTTACTGTGCCCGTGCCGTTAAACTCAGACTTACCTACGATGATCTGCACACTTTTGCTCGTTCCGGTAAAGTTCACGGCACAGAGCCAAGCCGGCACATCTGCCATCGCTACCGAACCACTTAGAACCACAGCCAATGCTAATAATACTTTTTTCATATGCTCTCCTTTAAAGAGTTATTTATTTTGTTTGTGAATCAGATATAAGCTTCATCAAAACGAACATCAATAGGCTTACCCACGCAAAGTGTTCCGACAATCCCAACTCGGAACACTTTGTTCCGAGTTCTTGCAATTTGATTCTAGGCTTGGTACAAACATCACGTGGAAAAAATCATCACTGTCAGCATAAAGAGTGTTTTACTAAGTGAACTGAGCAAAAGGCGCAGTCGCAACACTCTTTATTCTATGAGGGCTTTTGCGCGCGACCTCAACCTCGGCGTCGGAAGTC
>JAYVIY010000102.1:0-13017 GCA_043769795.1 Pseudobdellovibrio sp.
AACCTTTTAGAGGGCGCAAAATCAGGTAATCCATTTAATCAGCTTAATCTAAAAGTCGTTAAAGATGTGGTTGCTAAAGCCATCGAAGAATTGCCTGAACGCCAGCGTTTGGTACTTTCGCTGTATTACTTCGAAGATTTGAACTTGAAGGAAATCGGTCAAGTATTGCAGGTGACAGAGTCCCGTGTGTCGCAATTACACGCGCAAGCGGTTATTCGCCTCCGAGCTAAGCTCACTGCAACGATTGAAGCGGGCGAACTCGAAGCCATCTAGGTTCCGACTAATTTAGGCATTGTTTTTGTAAAGAGGTTTCCTAACTACCGAGGAAACCTTATGATCGTTTTTAAGCCCAGATTAGCTCTCTTTTACATAATCGCTCTTGTAGTTATTTCACTTTTGACTAACAGATTATCAATTTCTTCGCAGATCGCAGCAGCAATGACCGCCGAAAAATCAACTGAAAAAATCACATCGATTACCGACACGACCAATGTCGAATCCTCTAAATAATAGATAATTAGAGCTGGCTCTCAGTTAGAAATCACTTGAAAATAGAGAGTGATTTCTAATCAACGGAGAATTAATGCCAGCCTATTTTAAGAAAACATATCTCAATGCTGTAGGTTCTTTTTTGCCGGGCCCTGAAATAAATAATGAAGAGATGGACGCCTATGTTGGCTCTGTGAATCAAATGTCATCGCGAATAAAACGACGTATCTTGGCTGAAAATGGAATTCTAAATCGGCACTATGGCATCAATAAAGATGGCCAAACAATGTTTTCGTCTTCAGACATGGCAACCAAGGCCATCGATGATGCACTTAGAAAAGTAAATAAAACAATTAATGACATTCCGTTCTTGAGTTCGGGCACAGTGGGGGCTGATCTGGCCGCACCCGGATTCGCCAACCTTATACAAGGGCAGTACAAAGCGGCTCCGATGCAGACAATGTCATTTCAGGGCATTTGTGCCTCTGGCGTTGCCGCAATGAAGGCGGCCGCTCAAGTGATTGAACTGGGAGAATTCAATAATGCAGTGGCCGTGGCAACCGAATTTCCTTCGCGTTTATTTAAAGCCAGTCGATTTCAAAAAGTTGAAGAGAACATTGACTTCGATTCTCACTTTTTAAGGTGGATGCTGTCCGACGGATCCGGTGCGGTCTACCTTGAAAACAAGCCCAATGAAAAAGGAATATCACTTAAGCTTGACTGGATTCATTTGAAATCGTTCAGCGGCGATTACCCTACATGTATGCAAATAGGCTCACCATGGAATCAGCCTAAAAAAAGTTATTTGGATTACTCATCACTTGAAGAGGCCGAAAAAAATGGTTCTTTTCTACTTCGCCAGGACATTCGCCTTTTGCCGAATCTTTTTGATGTGGGAATCAGTGAGTTTATGAGTTTGGTGCTGGCCAATGAAATTCAACCACAGGACATCGACTATTTTCTGTGCCACTACTCATCTGAACGATTTTCAGATGTAGTGAAAACCCTTCTTGATAAAGCAGGTTTAACTATTCCTCCTGAAAAGTGGTTTAGTAATCTGAAAACCAGGGGAAATACCGGTGCCGCATCAATATTTATCATGATGGATGAATTTCTGAAGACCCACGATCTGAAACCCGGTCAGAAAATAATGTGTTTTGTGCCTGAGTCGGGGCGTTTTACTGTTTCATATATGCTTTTTGAGGTGATTAAAGATGGAAAACCCAATGAAGTAAAAAAATCATCTCCGGCATTGCGAACTCCTGTTGAAAGTCTATTGTTGGAGCTCGGCGCCATCTGGCACAGCTATCGATCGAGCGTTTTCAGATCTGAACTGGCTCATCGAATTTTTAACGGGACGATTCAGAAAACGGATTATCAGCGATGGATGGAAAACTGGATTCCGCAGGTACGAGAAGGCAGCATCTGGATGCGAACAGCTATTTCAAATCTCTCAAAAAAATTCGAAGGTATTCATGCATTGATCGACAAACATGCCGGAGAAGAGCAATTTGATTTTAATATTCTTTATTCTGATTATAAAAATGCCGGCGGAACCAAAGCCATCGATGACCTCAAGCGGAATGCAGGCGGAGAAGAATTAAATACTTTTATGTATGAAAAAGCGAGATCAAAAGACCCACTTGGTCTGCTCGGCGGAATATTTATTATTGAAGGGACCGGAAATAAAATAATTCCGACACTCTTGCCTTTTTTAAAAAAGAATCTTGAGATGCAAATGAATGTGTTTAAATTCCTTGAATACCATGGCGAAAACGACGTGCACCATCTCGAGCGCTGGGCTAATGCCGTAGAAATGGCTCTGACTCTTGAACCTTCAAGTTATGACGACATTCTGGCGACGGCAAGAAAAGTCGCAGAACTTTATAAAAAGCAGTGGGAACAGGTATTATGAGTCGATCGAATTTTCCAGGAATAGAAAATATGGTGCATGATCCAAATGATCCCAATCCATGGCATGCGCTCTATCTAGATAACAGCACGCCGCTTCGGCCAAGCGTAAAAGAAAAATGGCTGCGCGATTCGGGCAGTTTGTCCCGACAATTCTTTCTGCCCTTTGCAAGACCTTTTGCCAGACTGTTTATTATTATTGTTCAGATTATCAAAGCCTTGTCTCCTATAGATTGGCGCGCCTCGAAGTTCATGCATCATGCAATCGCATTTAGCCTTAAAACATTCGTGCGTGCAGATGCTAACGAACTGATCTTGAGACATTTTCATGCTGGTTCTGAAATATTGGCCTTTATCAGTGGAAATATTGCCGGAGTGAAAATACCGCTTAGCCCATTAAAGCCACAAAATCTCGATGACCTTACTGATGAACTTATCTTAAAGCATGATATTAATCTGTTTAACTTTGTAATTAATCTTAATACTGAACTCAAACAAAAAAAGCTAAGTATTAAACCTTTAGCTCCTGCAGAAATTGATTACTCGATGATCACAGATGGTGAGTTCAATATTGAGCCGATAAAAGAGGGCTTTCTCAATTTCATTGATTTAGAAACTGCGATCGAACTTTATACCCCGTTTTTTCAGTTTATGTTGACCGATAACGACTTCTGGCGCGCGACAAATTCATTGCAGCTCGACGAAACAATCGGTATTTATGCGGCAACTATTTTAAGTTCTCAGCAGCATCTGGTACTTGTAAATAATAAGCACCCGATGATTTCGATGATGACTCTTCAAGCCGGATTCAGACTAGTGCTTCATGGACTATCCACTGAAATGGGTCATTGGGTTCTGGTGCAGAAAAAACGAGAACAACAGGAAAAGCTGAAAAACCATGCTTGATATCAATGAAATAATCGACATTGGACAGCTCAATTTTTTTCTCATGACCTTCATTTATTTTATTTTTCTTTATTTTCTATTTTGTGTTCCGGCCTATTATTTTTTTACTAAGGGAACCCATTTTTCTCTATTTCAGAAAAAGCCTTTTAGGTCCAATCAAATTCAGACAGAAATAAATAGATCGCTGGTTTCTATTCTGATGTTCGGTGTATTGAGTTTTCCGATGTATCAGGGTTTAAAATCGGGTTTCTTGCAGATTAAATTTGAATTTACGCCAGTTATTTTTATAATTGAGACACTTGTACTGTTTTTGTGGAATGAAATTCACTTTTATGTTATCCATCGAATTTTTCACCTGAAAATGTTTTACAAATACCATGCGGATCACCACTACTCACATGTTCCGAGCCCATTTTCAGCCTACAGTTTTCATTGGTCTGAAGGAATACTGTTAGGGGCTGTTATGCCAATCGCCATGTGTGTCTATGATTTTCAATTCTTCTCTCTGATGACACTTCCGATAATGAGTATTGCGATGAATGTTCTCGGTCATTCCAATGTGGATTTCTTTCCGCAGAAAGCCATGAATAGTATTTTCAGCTTTTCAAAACGGCATTCGTTGCATCACAAAATTCCGCATTCGAACTTCGGCTTTTTTCTGCCGTATTTTGACAGCATTTTTAAAACCGGTGGCCCTGACAGTGACTGATACTTTTTTTATTTTTCTGGGTATTGCACTAGCAAAGTTCGTCGTTTTGTTCGGCTTACCCTATTTGGTGATCTGGAAACTCTATCCGGCTAATTTCAAAAAATTCAAGATTCAGACTGTCGAGAGACAAGCGCCCCAGGTTCTTCTCGAGATCAAATATTCGCTTTCGACGGTGATAATTCAGGCTTTTTCTTTTACTTTGATTTACTGGCTCTTCAAAAAAGATCTACTTCAGCTCTATCTGGGTTTCGGCTCTCGCGGCTATCTAACAGAAATTGCAGCTGTACTTATTTACCTTATGGTTTACGATAGCTATTTTTACTGGACACATCGGTTACTTCATCTTAAATGGTTCTATCAAAAAGTTCATGTCGTGCATCATTTGTCGCTAAATCCGACTCCATTTGCCTCCTATTCATTTCACCCCATTGAGGCGATAATGAGCGTATTCTACTTCTTTCCGCTACTCTATTTTCTGCCTATGAGTTTTGAAACTTTGCTATTCTTATTGCTGCTTACCGATGTCGGAAATCTTGCAGGCCATGTGGGTTATGATTTCATCCCAAAATTAATGTGGAAAAGTCGGTGGGGAAGTTGGATAACTACACCGACTCATCATAACATGCATCATCAGTATTCAAAATCAAATTTCGGACTTTACTGGCGGGGCTGGGATGAGTTTTTTAATACAATTCATGTTCGTACCGAATCTGAATTCTTTCGCGTCAAAGACCAGAAATAAGTTCTATTTTTATTCGCTTGTGCCGACGTCGGATCCCTTGACCTGCGAGGAGTTGCCGGTGGCTCCGGGTTGGGCTACGCAAAGTTCAGCTGCTCCGCCGAAACGTGCGTAGTCTTCGCACCTAGGAGCTTCTAAAGGCCGTAACTCCAAAGTGCACTTAGCGGCTTCGGGTTCTTCCACAAGTTGAGCTACAGCTACGTCACTGTTTGGATCGGGTGCAAGTGCTACTGGATCCGTGTTGACTTGATTAGGAGGCGCTGGTCTTGAAAAGATATCAGAAGCGATACTCTTAATGCCATTCCAGAGGTATTCAAATAGATTTTCTGCGGAAACTGTCTGGGTAGCTACCACCAAGATAAAACAGACAATTAAAAATCGCATTTTTTTCATAGAGAATTCTCGGCTTTGTTCTTTAAAAATCGTGAGAAAACTTTGAAAGTTTGAATTGTTTCTTTAGATTTTGTCAGCGAGCTCATCATAGTCTTACCCTCACTGTCATATTTAAAGTTTATCGCCCCTTGGTTGTCCAGCGTCAGTTGCTTAAGGCGTTGTTGATTATAGCTAGCTCTCAAAGTACGTTTAGAATTGGTTTGTCTGTTGATTTCATTGATCTGGATGATGTTACCATCATTATTTTCGAGATACTCCCAATTCGTATCGCTGGCTTCTAGTGATTTCCAGCCGGGCTTAAGTGATAAACCACCAGCTGGAAAACTTGCCGGCGCCCGTTTAAGTTTCTCAGGAGCTACACGATTTTTGAAAAAAACCGGAGATTGAGTAGATGATAAAGACTTTGTTTCTTTCGTGCACGAGTTACTATACTGAGTGCTGAGCTTTGAATTGCTTATTTCAGTTTTATAATTCAATTCTGTGATGCAATTTTGTGAATCGGCAATTTTAGTAACAAAGTTCTTTGAATCGTAATCAATGCTTATTGCTTGATCGTCCGAAAATTCAACTTTGACAATTCGGTTCAGCTTGTCTGTTAAGTAGCGGTATCTTTTCCCCCAGGCATCAGTAACTGAAACGAGATTATTGTTTTCATCGTATTGATAGTTGATTTGGAGTTTGCCAGGCCCGGCTATTCGGTTCACAAATTTTCCAGTTTTATCGTAAGTGAAGATATATTGCTGTTTATCATTATGTAGAATTTTAGAAATTGTATTTTGTCCATTGTAAAAGAAAATCAAAAATGGCGCCGCAGGAGAATTTTTTGAAGAAATAGATCGGATCAAACCGAGGTTATTATATGTTCGTATTTCGTTTTTAGTGAAACGAACATAGCCAGCGCCTTTGTCTAATGTTCTGATTATTTCGGTGCCCCTTGGGTTCGCATAGAAATCACTTTGCTTTGTGAAAACCTGAAAGGTATCGAGCCCACATTTTTTAAGCATTATTCCACCAGCAGGGCTGAATTGCAGCTTTTCATCCAGATTTGAGCACCATTTATTTCCGAAGACGCCGAGGCTAATAATTTTGTGATTGTATGATCTGGAAATTTTCAATGGAAACATAAGCTCGTCAGTTAAAAGATCAGTGTGCTCATGCATGAAGGCACCTGTAAACGGATCAACTTCGGCTATTGAGGCAAAACTGGCGCAGAATATGAGAAGAAATAGTAGGCGAGGCATTACTAAAGCTTACCAAAACCTGCGGACTATTAAAATGGACGAATCAAAATATAAACTCAAGGCTAGACCCAGATCTGGTTCGTTATCTCTACAAGAGTCGGGTCGCATTTGTGAAAAGGACTGTTCCGTGTAAAAATACAGGGATGAAGTTAATTCTTTCGTTGATATTCTTTTTCATTTCAGTGGCTGCGTTTTCAGAAAGCCCAGCAAAACCTCAGATTTGTGAAATCACTGAAGTGCGCTACAAATTAAACGGTCAAATTAGTAAATTGAAAGCAGAGCTTTGCACAAATGCCTATGGCCAGTTTCATTCTAAAGATTGTCAAGATGGGTGCGAATTCAAAGACAAACTTAAAAGCACAGGCTCGATCAAAACCGAAACTGAAAAGTTCGGTAGTCCGGGTGGCAAGGTGTGTTCGCAACTGGGTTACCAGGCTTACTTGGTTGAATTTGATTTTAAGGGCCAACTTGTCAAAAATATCGACTTCTGCTTCACGAAATCCAAAGATAGATTTGTTTCAACCGGTCTCTTAGGTGACCTCAACGCCATGTTAACGAGGAAGTAATAAATATGTTTTTTGTATTGCTTCTGACCACATCACTTTTCAGTACATTCGCCTTCGGTATGCGTTGCGAGCCCGTTGACCTACGGGATAGACTAGGACCAATTTTGAACCAGGATGAAGTTGGTTGGTGCTACGCCTACACGGCCGCCGATCTGGTATCGTTTAAGTTGAAGCAACGAGTTTCACCTATTGATATTGCAGCTATTCACCATAGAAAAAACGATCACGACGACGCAAAATCATTGGCTTTAGCTTTTGGGCGAGGCTCTGAGCTAGGTACGGGAGGCATAGCGAGCAGCGCCATATTGGATTCACAAGAAGCAGGTGGTTTCTGTGACGAAAAAAGTATCAACGCAAACGACTTGAGTAGTAGTACTGAGCTTAACGAAGCACTAAAGGATCTGAATTCAACGAGTCTTACAAACTTTGGAAAAGAAAATATTTCCTATGATGATTGTGTAAAGCTCGAACGTGCAAAAAAGCTGTTTCCGGGCGTTTCGGTAGATGAAATTCAAGAATTAGCGAAAAGAGAATATATCATCAATCTGGTATCCGCAGTATCAGATAAAGCCTGCAATCCGCGAATAATGCCGAACCCGCCGTTCAAAACAAAAAACCTTGTTAATTATTCTGAAAAAATAAAAAACGTTTTACCTATGACCCGCAATCAGTTCAGTGAAGTTGACCGAGTTATTTCTTCAGGCAAGCCCATCTCTATCGGCATTTTCATGGAGCGCTTCTATGATTTCGGCGGTGCACCCAATAAACATGCAAAGCACGCGATGACTATCGTAGGAAAGCGATTTAATCCTGAAACCGGCGAGTGCGAATATATCGTTCGAAATTCGTGGGGGCCCGAATGTTCAGCTCGATACAAAGCAACAGTGAGTTGCGAAAATGGAACACTATTTATAAGTGAAAAAGAATTAAGAAAAGCGGTTTATAGCGCCGACTACATAGAATAGGAAAACTATCATGAGCCAGAGAATCTTGAGTACCTTTTTTTTATTTCTGTTGATGACTACGAAGAGCTATGGCTTTGATTGCAAGCATATGTCAGAAGACTGCAGCGCCAATGCGAAGTGCTATACGGGGCGAATACTTATGACCTGCACTGATGGGCGCCGCGGTTTTGTTGATGATAGAGGTGTTCCTGATAAAATTTCAGCCCAAGTTTTTGTACCTTTTGGGCAAGGCATTAAAGGTGGAACGTTCAAAAATGTCGAAATTTTAAATACCAAAAAATTTACTCTATCTGATTTGGCTAGCGAAAAGGACGAGGTTCGAAACTGGATGAAAGAAAATCAAATATTCGCTTTTCAGTTTAGTAAAATCACAATGGGTCTACCCAAAAACACACCGGTTTTTCAAAATGCTACTGGCGATTTGGTTGTCGATTTAGCCGCTACACCAAATAGTAAGTACCGTTGTTTCTGGGTTGAAACCCCGATGATTTCGCGGGCAAAATGTGCTAATTCACAACCTGTCTGTAGCGGAAAGACCAATTGCACCGATGTGGCTACCGGAGTAAGTAGTGTTGGTCATTCAAGCTGCATGGAATCCACCGCCGGAAAGGGCTGCCAATCGGCTTCGGCTTGCGCTTCTGCCGATGACGTTCGTGACATTCTAATGAACTCCTGCGTAGCTAGCGGCGTTCGCGATGACGGCACGGCAGTTGTACCGATCTTAGATCCTCCGAGAAATCTGAAATCAGAAGTAAAAAAGTGAGAACAAAATGTTAAAAAAATTTTTTATCAGCGGCTTATTTATTGTTTTAATTAGTCTGACGGCCTTTGCGAAAATAAGTGAACATAAGATTGAAGGGATAGTCGTTGCATTCGATAAGCTATCGGTAACGATCAAAAACGAATTCGGTCAAAATACAAAAGTGCCGAAAAGCCTGGTCATCGAGGGAATTAAAACCGGTGAAGCCATACGTCTTATACTTACTGAAAAACAATACGAAGAAATTTTAAGAATTAATACGAAGTAACCTACAATTTAGTAACCCAATTCTGAATGAGTTCTTCAAGGTCGTCTTGACCAACAGGAAATGTAGGGTAGGCCCGTAAGGTAATATTCAGGCGTCCGTTCCAAATGATGGCGCCGGCGCCGATTGGGTGCGACAAGAGCGGGTTTACAAAGAAATTTAAATTTGAATTTTCTTCTGAACAGCTCCAAGTACCCAAATTTGAAAATGCACCCACATAATAGTTTTCAACGATATTACGTTTAGCAATAAATTCGACCGTAGATTCGGGAACAAATCGCCCTAAATTCTGCCACCACCAAGTGGCCCAGTGCTTTTGCTGCTTAAGCGATTTTGAAATCAGACTTTGGCAATCTGAAAGTGAAGTGTTTGAGCGCACATCGATCGAAAAATTAGAAACATAGTTTTTCTTGATGCTGGCATCATTTACATCCAGCCCCAGATCAGGCCGCATATTTACCGGAATCCACCAAGAAAGTTCGTCTTTATTAAGTTTGAACTTTTCAGAAATAGTTTTATTGAGTGTA
Organism: Pseudobdellovibrio sp.; assembly: GCA_043769795.1. GTDB lineage: Bacteria > Bdellovibrionota > Bdellovibrionia > Bdellovibrionales > Bdellovibrionaceae > Pseudobdellovibrio. The sequence goes on from JAYVIY010000102.1 coordinate 9,472, forward strand.
AAAAATAGAAGTGTATTTAGTGAAACTTTGAGCCATTTTGCTTTTGTGATAAGGGCGGTGGTTTCATCTATTGAAAATTTGTGATCGACGTGAAGGGTAGTTGTTGAATTTGTTTTTACGAATTTAAAAGGCCAGATATTTTTTCGCCTTGGATGGGCCCAGTATAAAAACATTAAACAGTTATAAAAATATTTTACAAACCCGATTTTATTGACCTGAGTGGTAGCTAAATTCTGAATTTTCCAGTGGTATTTTTCAGCCAACGAGTGAATAGCTGCAACGCCATCAAGCATATCATGCGGAATACTGATGAGTTCGGTTCTATTATTGTTTTCAATGGTAAACTGAATATCCGCCGGCTCTTTGTGGCGGCGATAGATTTCAAACCACTGCGCCGTGTAGTCTTTCATGTCGGCTCGCTCAGCATAGCATCTTTTATTTTTTTCATTAAGCGGGCTTCCGTCTGCCGTACCGCCTCGCGAGTAATGCCGTATTTATCGCCGATTTCCTGTAAGGTAAGAGGTTCATCGCTTAACACTCGTTCTTCGAGCAAAATGCGTTCTTTTTCGGAGAGACTTTTTTTGAGACCTTCAACGGCTTCCATTAAAAGTGAAAGTTGTTCATCGAGAGCCATTTGCTCATCCAAGGGAAGGCTGCCATCTTCCTTTTTGAGGAGGGTTGACAGCGGAGTGGCACTTTCATCATCGCTATTGCTGGGCTTATCCAGAGAGACATCGCGAGAGCTCAGGCGTTTGGCCATTTCAGTGATTTCAGTTTCAGGAATTCCTAACTTATGAGAAAGCAGCGCTACATTTTCAGGTGAAGACATTTTTTCCAGTTCTTGTTTCTGTCTCTGCAACTGATAAAATAATTTTCGTTGATTCGCGGTAGTTCCGATGCGAACCATCGAAAATTGGCGCATCAAATACTCCTGAATATAGCCCCGAATCCACCAGACTGCATAAGTAATCAGTCGATTGCCTTTGTAGGGGTTAAATTCTTTTACTGCGTGCATCAGCCCGACATTTCCTTCTTGAATCACGTCGATCAATTTTGACGAAAACTTGGCATATTCGGCCGCAATTTTTACGACAAATCTCAAATTTGATTTAACTAATGTCTGAGCCAGCTGTGGATCTTTTGTGTCGTAGTATTTTTTAGCTAATTCTGATTCCTGCTCGCGGGTCAGTAGAGGGTATTTTCTGATTTCGGTTAAATAAAGAGTCAGCGGGTCTTGGGTTCGGCTGATCGATTTTGAAATAACGGGTGCCGGATGAGTCGGTAAATTTTCAGATTCAATATCTATAATTTCTTCGTTGGGTTCAGGCTCAACTTCGGGCGCGATGGAGTCTTCGTCTCCTAGAAGTTCAGCTTGAACTTTACGAGCTTCGACTTCTACGGGTTTTTTTACTTTTATGGGTTTCTTGGGTTTTGCTTTTACGGCCATTTTTAGAACCTGTCAGTTTGAGCTGCTTTAGAGTATTCGCTTTAAGTTTTTTTCAATTGCTTCCTGAATTTTTCCTTTAAATAAGCTTAATGCAAATGGTACTTCAACTTCGATCGCTACTGTACTGGCCTTTGCGTTTTTTGCATCGTTTCTCACTTTAAGGTCTGCTTTGAATTGGCTGCCCTTGATGTTGCATGCATGACTAGGCTCGTCGAAAGTACAGCTCACTTTCGGATCAAATTTTTTAAAATCATTTTCGCCGGTCAAAAGAGTTTTTATCTTACTAAAGGTAGTTGCTGAATCTTGAGGCGCCGGAAGTTCAAATTTAAATTTTGGCATAGGCTATAATGATATTCTTTCGGATACTTTTCGTCTACAAAAGTATTCGAATTTCTTATGGGCTTTATCAAAAGATGGCTTTTGACGAGGCTTTATTAAATATGTCATTCTAAACGCTATGAAATTTGTAAAAGAATTAAAAAGAACTGGTTATAGTGGAAGTTTAACGGCTCAGCATGTCGGAAACAAAGTTGTCTTGATGGGTTGGGTCAACACGCGCCGAGATCACGGAAGTTTGGTTTTTATCGATCTTCGTGACCGTGAGGGCCTGGTTCAGGTTGTTTTAGACCCTAATAAAACCGAAACTTCATCCGCTAAAGAGTTTCGTTCCGAGTACGTGGTTGCCATTGAAGGAATCGTCCGCGCTCGACCGGATGGAATGAAAAATTCTAAACTAAAAACCGGCGAGGTTGAAGTCGAAGCCATTCGTTGCGAAATTCTAAATAGCGCAGCCACCATTCCGTTTCAATTAGACGACGAAAACGTCAACGAAATGTTACGCCTAAAATACCGTTACTTAGATTTACGTTCGCCGCGACTACAGAACAATTTAATTATGCGTCATAAGGTTGCAAGACTTGTTCGCGAATTTTTATCTGACAACGGCTTCCTAGAAGTTGAAACTCCGATTTTATTCAAATCGACTCCTGAAGGTGCCCGAGATTATCTTGTGCCGTCGAGAGTAAACCCGGGTAACTTTTATGCTTTGCCGCAATCTCCACAAATTCTTAAACAGCTTCTTATGGTTTCGGGCTACGACCGTTATTTTCAAATTGCAAGATGCTTTCGGGATGAAGATCTTCGCGCCGATCGCCAGCCTGAATTTTCGCAGATCGACATGGAAATGTCTTTTATCGACGTAGAGGATATCTTAGATCTTAATGAAAAAATGCTTCGACTGATCTGGAAAGAGATCAAAGGCATTGATGTGCCAAAGCTTCATCGTATGAGCTATTTCGAAGCGATGAACCGCTTCGGTTGCGACAAGCCAGACACTCGCTTCGGTCTTGAAATCACAGACTTGTCTGAAACGGCATTGAACTCTGGCTTTAAAGTTTTTGATGATGCGCTTTCACGCGGCGGAATCGTCAGGGGATTAAGTATTCCCGGAGGCAACGCGTTTTCGCGCGGTCAATTCGACAAATTAACTGACATCGCAAAGAAACACGGAGCTAAAGGCCTCGTGTGGATGAAACAAGATGCCGATGGCTCAATTAACTCTCCGGCTTCTAAATTTATTGCACCTGAAAAATTAAAAGCCATGTTCGCAAAACTCGGCTGCACCGCAAACGATTGCGCGTTGGTTGTGGCTGACGATTACGATCAGGCTTGTTCCGGTTTATCGGCTCTGCGCTTGCACTTAGGCCGAGAACTCAAACTCATCGATTTTTCAAAATACGAATTCTTGTGGGTTGTAGACTTTCCACTACTCGAGTACTCCCCCGAAATCAAACGCTGGGTTTCACGGCATCATCCGTTCACTTCACCAACTGATGAGTTCTTTGATGATATGATTGCCAATAATGAAAAAGCTTATCCTAAAATGCTCGCAAAAGCTTACGACCTGGTTTGCAACGGTTACGAAATGGGTGGTGGTTCGATTCGAATCTATCGAAACGAAATTCAGCAGGCTATTTTCAGACTTCTTGGTATGTCAGAAGAAGAAACTAAGTCAAAATTTGGTTTTTTCCTTGATGCCCTTAAATACGGGACACCTCCTCACGGCGGAATAGCTTGGGGAATGGACCGACTTGTTATGC